>JALYZZ010000114.1 GCA_030948675.1 Bacteroidota bacterium
ACTTGAGCTCTTTAAAATATTGCCATCATTTGCTATAGGGCTGACTCAAAATTTTTCAGAGCACAGAAAAAAGAAGTTGTCTTTCTTAAAACGTAAAAGTTTCCTTGGCGATTATCTTTTCAATAGGGGAGTATATACCGCAGAAGAAACAGCATCTATTCTCAACACATCCGCCACATACGTTAACAAAACAATTGATGAGATTGATCTTTCTTTTCTTACTTCAAACGGTAAAACCGATGGCCGAAATGTAATTAGCCTTGGTGAGCAGAATATTTATATGCAGAGCCAGTTGTTGAAAGACACAGACTACATGGGCATGTGGCATGGCCTCGAAGTAAGAGTTCCTTTTCTGGATAAAGAATTAATGGAAACAGTACATTCAATTGCTCCTGAGATAAAGTTTAATTCGAAGCTAAAGAAGCACCTTTTAATTAAAGCTTTTGATGATGTGTTGCCATCCCAGATATATGATCGCAAAAAGCAAGGCTTCACCTTCCCTTTTGAAAATTGGATTATTCCTGTTCAAACAACCAGCAGGCGTAGTACGGGATTTGTTAAAAAACTTGCAAAACTGAAGTTCGGGAAGATACAATGGGTACACTACTGGGCCTACTTGTTAACCTGCCACAATGGATCAATAAAGTATTACGACAAGCAGGTTAAAAAAGTACTTTTTCTAAACTTAAGTGCCTTTAGATTCACTGGTGGAATAGAGAAATTTAATAGGGCTTTTTTAAAAGCCTTGTCTGAATTTGAAGCGGATGGTAAGTTGGTAAGCGACGTTTATTCTGCGTACGATACCGATAGTGATAAGCGTTATTTTCAAAACGAGCACTACAATGGTTTTAAAGGAAACAGAATAAAGTTTGTGTTTGCAGTTTGGAGAGATGCAAAAAAGTACGACACGATTATTTTGGGGCACATCAATCTGTCACTTACTGCTTGGGGAATTAAAAAAATGTTTCCAGGCAAACGTCTGATACTAATTACCCATGGCATTGAAGTTTGGAATACTGTTTCAGGAGTAAAAAAATTCGTAATACAAAATGCTGACCAGATCTTTTCGGTAAGCGCATATACAAAGGAAACACTCACAAGAGTTCATAAAATATCAGGCGAAAAAGTGGCCATCTTTCATAACACGATTGATCCTTTTTTTTCTTATCCCGTCACATTCGACAAACCTCAGTACTTAATCGACCGTTATAAAATTAATGCCGACGTTTCTATCATTTTTACCCTAACGCGACTTTCAGCTTCCGAGAAATACAAGGGCTATGATAAGGTGATAGAAGTGCTGCCTTATTTAAAAAATTGTGTATCAGACCCGAAGTATATTATTTCCGGTAAAGCCGACAACACCGAATACGACCGGTTGACACAGTTACGCAAGCAAAATAATCTGTCAGAAAATGTTGTGTTAACCGGGTTTATAAAAGATGAAGAAGTAGTAGATCATTTTTTATTAGCAGATGTATTTATTATGCCAAGCAGAAAGGAAGGTTTTGGAATTGTTTTTATCGAGGCAATGGCATGTGGACTGCCGGTAATCGCTGGAAATAAAGATGGAAGCGCAGACGCATTGCAAAACGGGGTTCTGGGTCAATTAATAGATCCGGATAGTGATGCTGAAATGTTTCAGGCAATGGTAAATACATTGCAAGACAGAGCAAGACTAGAGGATGTATGCGTAAAGAAAGAACTACAGCAAAAAGTAAAAGCAGCTTTTGGCTTTGATACATATAAACGAAATCTTGAGAAATTATTAGTTTAAAAGGTGACAGAAAATTTAGCAGTAAACGTACCAGACGATGGAAATTGGGACATTGTGATAGAGCCACAAGCAAATCTTTTAGATATAAAGATTAAAGACGTATGGCGCTACCGCGATCTTCTTTTTCTTTTCGTGAAAAGAGATATTACTGCTCAGTATAAGCAAACCGTGCTTGGGCCTTTATGGCATTTTATACAGCCTGTTTTTACGACTATTGTTTTTGTAATGATTTTTAGAAAAATTGCCAATATTCCGACAGATGGCATAGAGCCGGTGCTGTTCTATATGAGTGGAATTACGATCTGGAATTATTTTTCTGCATGCCTCACCTCCACTTCAGGAACATTTATAGCGAATGCCGGAATTTTCGGCAAGGTCTATTTCCCCCGCCTGGTAATACCGCTAAGTACAGTAACGAGCAATGTGATAAAATTTGCCATTCAATTTTTTTTACTGATTGTAGCGATCAGTTACTTCGGCATTAAAAATCACCAATTCTATTTTGGGCCTAGCTGGCTGTTGATTCCGCTGTTGGTGTTAATGATGGCAGCATTAGGACTAGGCGCAGGTGTTATTATTTCATCCCTTACAACAAAGTACAGAGACTTCACTGTGCTTATCGGGTTCGCAGTGCAGTTACTTATGTATGCCACACCTGTTGCCTACCCGTTATCGTATTTAAGCTCAAAAAGTTTTATAAATGTGATCCGATACAATCCGTTAACGCCCATAGTCGAAGGCTTTCGATATGCACTATTTGGTAAAGGAAGTTTTGAACCAATTCATTTAATGTACAGCGGAGGGTTCATCATTATCATATTGTTTATCGGGCTATTAGTTTTTAGCAAGGTCGAAAGAACATTTATGGATACGGTCTAGCCGTTTGAATACAAATTCTCTTTAAAATCCAATTTTTTGTCCACAGTTATTAAAGTTGAAAATATAAGTAAGCAATATCGCCTGGGACAGGTCGGTACTGGCTCCCTTGCACACGACGTAAACAGGTTTTGGCATCGGGTGAGAGGTAAAGAAGACCCTTATTTAAAAATTGGCGAAGAAAACGAGCGGTCAGTAAAAGGGAAAAGCGACTATGTGTGGGCTTTAAAAGACATCAACTTTGAAGTACAGCAAGGTGAAGTGCTTGGAATTATAGGTCGAAACGGAGCCGGAAAAAGCACGTTATTAAAAATACTAAGTAGAACAACTACGCCAACAACGGGAAAGGTAAAGATTAAGGGAAGGGTAGCCTCTTTATTGGAAGTAGGAACCGGATTTCACCCGGAGCTTAGCGGTAGAGAAAATATCTTTTTGAATGGCGCCATCCTTGGAATGACGAAAAATGAGATAAAAAGCAAGTTTGATGAAATAGTAGATTTCTCAGGGGTCCAGCGGTATATCGATACGCCGGTGAAGAGATATAGTAGTGGAATGTATGTGAGGCTGGCATTTGCTGTAGCAGCTAATTTAGAACCTGACATTCTAATCGTAGATGAGGTACTTGCTGTGGGCGATGCTGAGTTTCAGAAAAAAGCTATGGGGAAGATGAAGGATGTGAGTACGCAGGAAGGAAGGACGGTTTTATTTGTAAGCCATAACATGGGCGCTATCCAGAGTTTGTGCAAGACAGGATTGTTTTTAAAAAATGGACAAATTGTGGCTTATGGAAAGGTAGAGAAGATTTTGGAGACATACGTTAATTCGGCACCCCAAAACGGTGTAAAATATAGCCGCAGACGTGGAAATGAAAATGCTATCTTTTTAGAATATGGGCTTGTTAATGAAAATGGGATTCATCGGAGGGAGTTTTTTATGGGTGACAGCATTTTTATTTATTTTAAAATTAGGTTTAACCAAAATATAAGAAATGCTGAAATTGGTGTTAATATAAAAAATGGTTTGGGAGAAATTGTTACTCACATAACTAATCTGGACAATGAATTTGCGATTTTCGGGGAGCAAAACGACGTTCAAAACTTCTTGATTGAATTGCCTAATGTTTGTTTTTCTCCTAATTTGTATACCATGGACATTGCTATCGTATCAGGTGAGGAACATTTTGATATGTTGGAAGACGTACTCTCTTTTTCAATGATTGAAGGTAAAAAAATAAAAAGAGGACGATTTCCGTCACACGTTAAAGTATTTGTCCAATCCGCCTGGCAAAGGGTGTGATCCAACAAATTTCATTACTATAAGCTGAAAAAAATGATCAACGTTGGTTATCTTATCTCGTATGATTTCGAATTTGTTTTCCTGTCAATAAAGGAAGTTTATGAATACGCCGACAAGATATATTTGGCTGTTGATATAAATCGCAGAACGTGGGCGGGAAACTCATTTAGTTTTCCAGATTCATTTTTTTCAAAAATAAGAGCAATCGATGAGTCCAATAAAATAGTTCTGTATCAAGATGATTTTTATGTCTCATCAAACACACCCATGCAAAATGAAACACGTGAAAGAATAATGTTGGCAGAAAAAATGGGTGTAGGCTGGTGTGTACAATTAGACGCTGATGAATATATTTTCAATTTCGGGCAGGTGGCAAAATACCTTAGAAAGAACAATTTTCTTATAAAAAATGTAGAGAAAAATCCAGTTTTATTTCAAGGATCATTAATTACATTATTTAAAATCTTGAACGATGGAATCTTGTATATCGAAAACGATGAGAGATTCAATTTCATTACAAATAGCCCCGAATTTACTTCAGCAAGAAATAATAAAAAGATTGAACCTCATTTTACAAATATTAAAGTCATACATCAATCATGGGCAAGAACGTCTGATGAGGTGCTTTTAAAGATTAAGAATTGGGGACATAGAGACGATTTTGACAC
>JALYZZ010000117.1 GCA_030948675.1 Bacteroidota bacterium
TGAATGTAGAGTTTGAGAATAACTTTGACCTGGATGAAATAAAGCAATTGCTCGCCGGGTCGCCGGGAGTGACTTTGCAAGACAACATACAGGAGCAGATATACCCAATGCCTTTATGGGCTCATGAAAAAGATGACGTGTTTGTGGGTAGATTGAGAAGGGATGAGAGCCAGCCAAATACTTTAAATATGTGGATTGTAAGTGACAACCTGCGCAAGGGTGCAGCAACAAACGCCGTGCAGATTGCAGAGTATCTTATTGCAAATGACCTGCTAAATTAAAAACGTATTAGAACAAGGATCGAGAGATTCATAACTGATTCTTTCGATCCTTTTCCTGCCTGTTATTTAATAGTCTGCTTCTGCGTTCATCAGCAACATTCACATAGTTATATGGGCAGTGCTTGCACCCATTGCCACAGCAAAAGCCCCTTTCCAAATGGAACTTCTCGGTCATGACGAAAAAACCATTTTCGTTGTAATAAAAGTCTTTACCCTCAATCAGCTTTTCTTTCAATCAATAATTGTTTTAATTGTTCCTCTAATTCCGTTGGTAAACTTTTGTCAATGGTAAACTTAAGATAATGAACCCTGTTACTACCGGCGATGTCGAGCTTTTCGTAATGCGTTTTAATCTTCAGATCGTCGCTTACGTTATTGCTGCCGTAAACATCATTCATGTCCTGTAACAACTTTAAATCGAATAGGTTGATCACCTGCTTTGTAAAATTGTACAAACCGGGGCTGTCTGTTTTAAGATGTACGACTCCGTCTGTTTTTAAAATTGATTGATACAGTCTTAAAAATCTTGGATGTGTTAAACGCTTTTTTGCCTTACTTATTCTTAATTGGGGATCGGGAAAAGTGATCCATATTTCGGATACTTCTCCTTCAATAAAGTAATCAGTAATTTTTTCGATTTGTGTTCTTATGAAAGCAACATTTTGCAGGCCTTCTTCAAGGGCGGTCCTGGCACCAACCCACATACGATTTCCTTTAATGTCTAAACCAATGTAATTTTTGTCTGGATGTAGTCTTCCCAAACCAACCGCGTATTCTCCTTTGCCACAAGCCAGCTCGAGCGAAACCAGGTTATTGTTATCAAAGAATGCGTTCCATTGCCCCTTCATATCTGTCGGATACTCCAACACGTTTTGAAAGCTTTTAATCTCAGCAAAACGTTGTAATTTCTTTTGACCCATAAGCCGCAAAAGTAAGAAAATACATAGGCGAATTAAAGAGGAGGGGTAACGTTACCAATTTTTGGAACTGAATGTGACATCAGTCGATTCCAATTCGTCCTAAAAGGGCACCGTAGCCGTTGTTAAACGCGTCTATTTCAACTCCAAGGGTAGCTCCCAGTTCTTTAAATTTCAAATCTTCTGTCTGCCACTGCCGGTTTTGTTTAGCAACGATGAGTTCCGTAGGGGCAGCACTACTGCTACCATCTTTATCAAACAGCAGTTGCGCTTTATATTTTTCCTGGTCTATTCTAAAAATGTTATAGAGAACATATACATCCTCGTAAAGTGCTTTTGCTTCAAAAAGTGGTTCCATTCGGCTCTAATATTACTTTGAGTTTGTTGACAGAAAAAATTGTTCCAATCATCATTTCAAGCCTAGGGCATACGTACCGGAAGAATATGCAATAGCAGGCAGTTTAACTACCTGAGTAGAGAAACTAATAAAGAGAAAAAACTGAAGTGCAATAAAAGGAGCTGCTTTCAGGTAATGAAAACAGCTCTTGTAAAAATTTATAGAAGAAAATTATGCTACAGCTTCAGCTCTTTTCGAGTCACGCTTCCTGGATTCTTCATCAAGCAACACTTTTCGCATACGAATGTTTTTAGGAGTAACTTCTATGCACTCGTCTTGCTGAATGTACTCCATACATTCTTCAAGCGTAAGTAATGTTTTAGGAGCAATGCGCGATGCATCATCACTACCACTGGCGCGGTGGTTAGTTAGCTTTTTAGGCTCAGTTGCATTTACAACCAAATCTCCTGGCTTAATGTGCTCGGCAATGATTTGACCAGTGTATACGTCTTCTCCCGGATCTACAAAAAACTTACCGCGATCCTGTAATTTATCAATAGAGTATCCTGTTGTTTTTTCACTGTTTTTGGAAATCAGGACACCATTGCTTCTTCCTGGTATAAAACCTTTCCATGGCTTGTATTCATTAAAGCGATGTGCCATTACAGCTTCACCTTGAGTGTTGGTTAGCATTTGAGAACGCAAACCTATTAAACCTCTTGATGGGATGTCGAACTCAAGGTGCTGCATTTCGCCCTTGCTTTCCATAATCAGCATTTCGCCTTTGCGTTGCGTAACAAGGTCAATTACTTTACCGCTTAGTTCCTGAGGTACGTCAACCACCAGTACCTCGTATGGTTCGTGCTTTTTACCGTCAATTGTTTTAACCAACACCTGCGGGTTACCAACCGTAAGCTCATAACCTTCACGACGCATGGTTTCTACCAATACACCTAAGTGAAGAATACCTCGGCCGAAAACCAGAAAACTATCGGCACTATCCGTATCTTCTACTCTTAATGCAAGATTTTTTTCGGTTTCTTTCATCAAACGATCGCGAAGGTGTCGTGATGTTACAAACTTTCCATCTTTACCGAAGAACGGCGAGTTGTTGATGCTAAACATCATACTCATCGTAGGTTCATCTACACTAATTACCGGAAGTCCTTCAGGATTTTCAAAATCGGCAATCGTATCACCTATTGTAAAATCTTCCAGACCTACTACAGCACAAATATCACCGGCTAATACTTCGGTCACTTTTCTTTTACCCAGCGATTCGAAGATGTATAATTCTTTAACTTTTGACTTTTTAATTCCGTCTGCTGTAACCAGGCTGAAAGGCTGACCTTCCTTAATGCTTCCACGATTTACCTTACCAATAGCCACACGACCCAGAAAAGTTGAGTAATCCAGTGAGGTAATTTGTAACTGAAGATTTCCTTCTTCCACTTTAGGCTCTGGCACATACTCCAAAATACCATCTAACAAGGGAGTAATATCTTCGGATTGCTCATTTTTGCTATTAAACCAGCCATTCTTTCCAGAGCCATAGAAGGTTGGGAAATCTAACTGTTCTTCCGTAGCATCAAGGTTAAAAAACAGCTCGAATACTGCATCGTGCACTTCATCAGGACGACAGTTAGGCTTATCAACTTTATTGATAATGACAATGGGTTTTAGATTTAGTTGCAGCGCTTTTTGAAGTACAAAGCGTGTTTGAGGCATAGGCCCTTCAAAAGCATCAACTAAAAGGCAAACACCATCAGCCATTTTTAAAACCCTTTCAACTTCACCACCAAAGTCAGCGTGACCGGGAGTATCAATAACATTAATTTTAATGCCCTTGTAAACAACAGAAGCGTTTTTACTGAAAATAGTAATCCCTCTTTCTCTTTCGAGGTCGTTACTATCCATAATTAAATCACCGGTTTCCTGATTTGCCCGGAAAACATTGGTTTGGTGAAGAATTCTGTCAACCAATGTAGTCTTACCGTGGTCAACGTGCGCAATAATGGCGATGTTTCTGATATTCATAACACAATCCGTCTTTGACGAACTTTTAGTTTTAAATTTACAATTCCCTAAATAAAATGCCCCCGTCAGGGGGATAAGGGGTGCAAATGTACACTTTTACACCGGGTTTTCCTTCTGTAAAAGGTTACTATAATCTTAATAAACGCAAAAGTTCTCTACTTACAATGGCACGGAAATTTTTGTAACCTTATAAAACCAATTTTTATGGACCTTAATACCAAGTATGATGACCTTGCCGGAGGCGAAGAAAACAAAGGCAAAAAAGCAGGCGTAGAAAAAACTTTTTCTAAAGACGCAAATGCAAATGTTGGAACCGGACCTGCCCCCGATATTGCAGACGGAGGCACGGCGGGAGAAGCAAAACAACCGAAAGAAAATACAGGAAACCAAACAAATATGGGGGGAGCTACAGGCGGAACTTCAGGGCTCGCCGATGCAAGCGAGGGAAATGACAATACTGCAGGCCACCAATAGTTCTTTTTCCTTGTCTACTAAAATCTAAAATGAAAACACATCGAATAATAAAACCAGGCATATAAAATTTGTTTTATTATTTGATGTGTTTTACTACAGACGGAGGTAGATCTGTTAGTTTTTGATGAAAGGAGATTTTAATATTTTCCCTTCTTTAGTTTTTACAATAAACCAATATTGGCCCGTTACAAGTTTTTGAATACCAATTTGCTGTTTGTTAATTATACCTTTCAGTACTGCCTGACCTGCTAGAGACGTTATTATAAAC
>JALYZZ010000132.1 GCA_030948675.1 Bacteroidota bacterium
TGTTTTCAAACATTAGAAAGATACGTGACGGGACTAAAGCAGCTCTTTACCGGCAAGGTAAATGCAAGTGACTCATTAGGTAGCGTAATCAGTATTGGCAACACTTTTCCAAGTCTTTGGGACTGGCAAAAGTTCTGGACACTTACTGCCATCTTTTCTATCATTCTGGCGTTTATGAATATACTTCCTATACCTGCTTTAGATGGCGGACATGCTTTGTTTACGCTGGTAGAAATGGTGAGTGGACGTAAGCCTAGTGATAAATTTATGGAGTATGCCCAAATGGTTGGTATGGTGCTGTTACTTGGCTTAATGGCTTACGCATTGGGATTGGATTTTTGGCGATTGTTTAAATAGCAGAACCAGGATAAATTGATTGAAGGAAACTGACGCGAATAGAAACGTTATCTATTATTTGCATCTTGGTGATTTGATCAATTAAGTTCTGGTTATATTTCTATGCCAATTTTTTTCATTAACAAAAAGGCATTCAGGCTTTGGCAGATTCCGCGTTTCAACTTATAGTCGAAATACAACTCCTCTCCTTCTACCTGTACGTCAAAATGATAATTATCGATTTCTTCCTTAAACTCATTTTGAAGATTGCCTAATTCTACATCGTGGGTTGCAATAACTGCTACTGCCTGATCTCTTATCAATTGGCGAATCAATGCTTCTGAACCTGTATGTCTGTCAAGTGAATTTGTCCCTCGTAAAATTTCGTCAAGTAGTATAAATACCCGCTCATGTTGTTTCACCTGCTCTATAATACTTTTTAACTTCTTCAACTCAGCATAAAAAGTGGAGGTATTTTCTGCAAGATTATCAGAAATTCTCATGCTACTGTAGAGCCTGACCGGGCTAAAAGTAAATGCCGCAGCGCACACAGGCGCTCCTGATTGAGCCAAAACAAGACTTATTGCTATACTTCGCAAAAAAGTACTTTTGCCTGCCATATTAGAACCGGTAATAATAGAGATTTTTCCTGTACCAGTTGTTGAAAAAGAATTATTTACACGCTTATTTTCCTTAATTAGCGGATGGCCCATTTGCTCGCCTGATAAAGTGAGATGATCATGTACCACCGTAGGAAAAATCCAATCAGGGTGATTGAAAGTAAGCGTAGCCAGGGTGCTAACTAGTTCAATATTTGCAAGTATTTCAAACCAGGCTGGTACCGACGATGCAAATTCTTTTTTCCATTTATTAAGATGTAGTGTTTGGCGCACGTCCCAAAGAAAAAACGTATTCAATACCATAAATACAAGCAGGTTTAACCTGAAGTCAAACTTTTTCAAGATTTCTTTTAACGATTTAATTCCATCTGTACCTTTTTTTTCCGTTACTAAAATCCTTTTGTAACTATTTAAAAGCTTACCGTTAACAGCAGGTAACTCTTCTATTAATTGCAATTGCTTGTAGATTGTCTCTATTTCGCCCTCCACTTTTGTTAAAGCAGTGTAAGTCTCTATCACTTTTCCGCTCGTGTACTTAGCTACAAGAAAGTAAACAAATACAAGCATCCAAAAAACAGCAGACGAAATCCAGTCTAAAAGAAAAGCAGCAACTGTAAACAAAGTGATTGTAGTAAATAGCGGGGGTATTATTTTCCAAAAAGATTGCTGTAAGGGCTCCGCCATTTGCAGCCATGCCTTTATCTTGTTTTCAGTTTGAAATGTCAGGGAATCAGCCATGCCAGATGACTGTAGTTTCTGTCGCCATTCAACATTATTTGATAGACTTTGGGCTGCTTCCTGCCGGTCGATTATCACACCCGGCGGCGCCGGTTGCAACAGTGCAGTGGCCAGCAGTTGTGTTGATTGTTGCGACGTGCAACGGTTTAAATACTGGTAAAGAGATGCTTTTCCAAATAAATCTATATCTCCTGCATACGGATGCTGGGCCGGCATAAATGACGCGCCATCGTCCCTGTTGCTATAATTTCCCGAAAGAGTTGATAACTCACCTTTGTTTATCTCCACCAATCTCTCCGTCTCGGCTATCTTTTCATTGTTGCCTGCATCAATCGAAATAACATGCAAAAATGTTGCAATACCTACAACAACAAGCGCAACAGCGACTGCAGATAGTTTAAAAAACATTGAATAAATAAGAAACAAAACAGCCAACACAATCAGTAACCTTAACCAGCCAATATTACTTCTCTTCTTTTTTAATTTCTTTAATGTACTTGTGTACAGTTCCAGGTAATGTGTGTATGTTTCTTTTGGTGTTAACTTCTGTTGCATAGGTATTAAAGGCACTTAATAAAAACGTTAAGATAGCGAATGGAATAACAATCTTTTGTAAATTTGCAGTTAACAACAATGGGGCTGTACCTGGTTTTGACAGCATAGGTTGTTGTGGGTATAAGCATGCAGTGCGTTGGGTTATTAGCACTTTAATCTGAAGACTCAAAAAACAAAAGGCGAAAATACTTACGCCATGGCTGCCTAATTCAGAGAATTAGCACCCATTATGGCCAGGAATGCAGGTTGACCTGTTACCACGCTTCCCCGCCGAATCAAACAAACAAAACGGGTTGCTGATGAAAAAGGCTGTGATTTCATCTTAAGACCATTCAGCTAAGGAAGTAATTGGTTTGTCCGGCTCCGGCTGCTTCCCGACAAATAATTCCGGAATAAGCATGTAGAAGGCTTATGGCAGATATGTTTGGACAGCGGTTCGACTCCGCTCAGCTCCACTCGTTACCCAATAAAAGCTCGTAGATAACTACGGGCTTTTTGCTTGTTAATAATAGGGCGAAAACCATATTTATCTCAAAGTCTGTATTGTTTGCAGCGTTTGTTATGTGTGGATATTCGTTGGTATAACCCCCTTGTACCAAGTCTGATTAATGATTCTAAAAAACTATTGCCGGATAGAAGATACCTGCAGAAATTATTACAATGTACATTTCAAACGTTTACTTTACAACTATTGATAAGTATAATCAATTCTGCCGAGCATCTCTTTTTGTTTGTTATACACAACTTCTTTTTGTTTCATCCCGTCCTCGTTGTATAGATATTTCCAAACAAGATAGTTTGCGCTACCCTTCTGTGTTTGAGTCATTTGAGAAATATGTCCCTTAGCATCATATTCAAACATATAATCGGGAAGCATTGCTTTTGCTTTACGATTATACCGCACCACATCTGTTAATTGCTTTTTTGCGTTGTAGTAGTAATAGTACATTTCAAGTACCAGGCCCTTCTTCGACCACCTTTCTTCGGCCACATTATCCTGCTCGTCAAACGTAAAAGAAACCAATGTTGTATCAGTCTGATTTTTAACTTTAAGCATCCTCTCAGGCAAGCCCTTTTCATTATAACTCCATGTGTGATTTTCGGTAGTTATAAATTTACCATCAAAATCTTCACTGGTATTATTGGTCGAAAGTAGCCGCCCGTTATTGTCATAATTATACAGCACAGTATTAATTGCATTCTTACTGCTATCGACAGTTTTGACAATTTTATTGTTTTGATATTCGCTTATAAAAAAAGACTCGGCACTGCCAATTGTAGCTGACCTTGTTATAATCTGCCTTCCGTCGTTTGAGATTGTTTGCTCTAACACAAAATCTTTCGACGGCTCATTACCCTCGAAACTTGCGGCACTTATGCGCTTGTATTGAAAAGCCCGAAGCATTTTATATTGCTGGTTAGTTTGTTTTGTACCAACGATATCAAGATAATAATATTGGGCCTTTGAGCTTGTAGATATAAAAAGAACCGAAGCCAATAAAAACACGCTTTTCATAAGTAACATTTGAACCTGTCAAAAATAAAGGGTGAGATGTTAAGGAAAAAACATTGATTATTGAGAGATATAGTTAGAAGTATAGATGCAGTACTTTTTATTTGAATTTTAACAGCAAGCTCCAAAGACCTTCCTGTTTCTCTTAGCGCATCTTACAGTTGAAGTAATGTTCTTGGTTGTACTTTTGCTTTTTTTATTTTTAAGAATTAGACGAACAAATTTTAATTATGTCTTTAGAAGCAAGTTTTCTGAAATTGGTATCGATCATGGATGAGTTGCGTGAAAAATGTCCCTGGGATAAAAAGCAGACTATCGAAACATTAAGACCACTAACCATCGAAGAGACATATGAGCTGACAGATGCCATAAGTGATAAAGACTGGAACGGGATAAAAGAAGAATTAGGTGACATCATGCTTCACCTGATGTTTTATGCGAAAATAGGAACGGAACAACAAAAGTTTACGTTGCAGGATGTACTAGAGGAAATAAGCACAAAACTGATCAGAAGACATCCGCACATATATGGCAATATTTCGGTCGATACCGACGAGGATGTCAAGAAAAATTGGGAGCAGATTAAAATGCAGGAAGGAAAAAAATCAGTTTTGAGCGGAGTTCCTAAATCTTTGCCAGCAGTAGTAAAAGCAACTCGTATTCAGGATAAGGCGCGACAGGTTGGTTTCGAATGGGAGAATAAGGAGGATGTCTGGAAGAAAGTAGAAGAGGAAATTGCCGAGTTGCATGAGGCGGTAGCCGAAGACAACAAGGAGCATATAGAAGAAGAGTTTGGTGACGTGATGTTTAGCTTAATCAATTACGCACGTTTTTTGCAGATCGATGCCGAAGGTGTTTTAGAAAAAACAAACAAAAAATTTATATCCAGGTTTTTATTGATGGAAGAAGAGGCTGCAAAACAAAACAAAAAGCTTGCAGAAATGACACTTTTAGAAATGGATGATCTTTGGAACCAGATTAAACGCAATAGACATAAGTGATAGAAACTGTTAGAAAAAGCTTTTATAAGAATGGTTACCTTTTAATCATTGCTGCGTGGTTATATACAATTTCTTTTATTTTCTCCAATTATTGGTTTTACACTTCCTCCCCTGAAAGGGTTCAAAAACAGTTAGAGTCATATTTAGAAAAGAGCGAAAAAGTATTTGACAACTTTGCTTCCGATTCGGCTTTGTTGAGAACGATTTCAGTAGAACATTTTGAGCCTAAAACCACACTTAAATATAATACCGATGACCTCGGTTTGTTTGTTTATACCAGAAACGATGCAGGTAACCTGCTGCTAGATTATTGGAATAACAACAAAGTATTACCCGATAACAAAGATCTGATAAGGGCCGACGGTAAGTACCTGGTAAAATATTCAAACGGGCAGTTTGAGTTTGTTAAGCGAACTTTTTTATTTCAGGGAAAGCAGGTGTTAGTGGTTGGAATTATACCTGTACACTGGAACTATTTCTTCGTAAACAAATACCTCCGTTCTGGTTTTCCCGCCTTGGGTGAGGTTGAAAACCAGTACGAAATTGTAAGCACTAAAGCCCAGTATCATGTTAGAAATGGCGACCATAGAATCTTGTTTGGTTTGAATGAGAAAAAAAAGATCGAAGAAACCAATCCGGGAGTGTGGTCATTATCACTAAGAATTCTGGCAATCATTTTTGTATTGATTTTTATACATGTCTGCGCATTCGATATCGTTCACAACAGGGGATGGATAAAAGGCTTTACTTTTCTTGGTTTATCTGTTTTTATTCTACGATTTCTCAGCTATAAATTTCCATTTCCGTTTCAATTTCGCAAACTTGATTTATTTGACCCGGTTATTTACGCTTCTAATAACCTCCATCCTTCGCTCGGCGACCTGCTAATAAACGTTATACTTTTATTTTGGCTGGTTAGTTTTGTAAAGTACGCCGCCATCAATGATTTTAAAAAAGCAGACTGTGTGCCCGGCGTAAAGGGATTGTGGTTGCTGGCTATTATTTCAGTTTTCCTTGTAGCGCTTACATTTTCTTTTTCTGAAGTTATAAGAACCCTCATAGTCGACTCTCAAATTTCTTTTGACGTAACTAATTTTTTCAGCTTAAGCATTTACTCGCTTCTCAGTTTTATTATCCTTGGTTTAATTGTCTTGACATTTTTTCATCTGAGTCATATTGCCTTAATATTTGTGGGTAAGTGTTCGGAATGCCCTTATTACTATAAATACCTTTTTGTAGCTATTGCAGGTTTTTTGTATCTATCGTTACGTCTGCACAATCCGTCTTCTGCCGGTAATCTTATCGTGTTGATATGGTTGCTTATTTACTTACAAATCATGGAGTACAGAAAAGAAGACATGTATGTTCCAATACTTCGTTCTTCTTTTTTTTTAATATGGCTCATCTTTTTTGCCGCTAGTGTTTCCGCGCTCATCATTTTTCAAAACCATTATAAAGAGTTAGAAAAAGACCGGCAGGTAGCCGAAAAATTATCGGCGGAAGCTGACCCGCTTGCGCTAAACGCAATGAGTATTGGTATTACTAATATTAATGATGACTTCCTTACCGCCAATTTTAATCGCTTAACCCGCGAGACTTCAAATAAAATCATTAAAGACAGTGTTATTAATCAAAACTTCTCCACGTTTTTAAACCGCTATGACACACGCTTGTATACGTTTGATAGTATTTATCATCCGTTGTACAACGAAGACTCCGTTACGTACAGCCAGCTCATTACGCTTATTCACAGAAGTAAAAACACCAGTTCCCCTGGCATGTACTACTATGAAAATGCCTCTAATAATTTCAGCTTTCTGTATGAAAAAGAAATAAAGGACCCAAGGCAAAATACACTGGGATATTTTTTTGTAATTGCTGAGCCTAAGAAATATAAGAGCCAGGCGCTCTACCCCGAGCTGTTTAAGCAGGTAAAAGATGCTGAAAACGATTTGAACCGAACCTATGCCGTGTATAATAAAGGAGAATTGATTAACAGTGCGGGCGATTACAATTTTTTATCTCATATACCCAAAAGCCAACTTTTAAGACAAGAATATAAAGAACAACTA
>JALYZZ010000133.1 GCA_030948675.1 Bacteroidota bacterium
CGGGTGGCTGCAAACCGCGCAGGAATGATAGCAACAACGGAACCGGAATTTAAGGGGCTAATCGAAGATTGCTGAGACATAAAGACTTGTTTTATAGGCTGCAAAACTAAGTTTTTAAAAAGAAGAATTTGGGGAAGGGGCATAACATGAAACAAGATCACGGCAATCTGCTGCTGGATGCGTTAGTAGTTGTGTAACACAGCAAGGGACCTTTACCGTACATGCATCATCAATCAAAAGTGTATTACTCGAGATCCGTGTAAGAGGCAGGGATAACGAGGCGTTTGAATGGTAGTATTAATGATAAAAAAAGCTTCCCAAATGCAGGAAGCTTTTCAAAGAGGGAGGGCTCAGCCCAATACGTGCGGCTCAGCCCGGTTTCCCAACTTCAACCTAATTTATAATGCAAATTTTATCATCAACATATCACTAATTCCAGGTACAGTAGCTGCGGCAGTACTCGTTTCGCTTACTCTCATTCTTTTTGAGCGTGGAGCAGGCGGAGCAGAAGGACGGTAATGATATCTGGAACTATCAACCCCTGCGCTGTCGGTTTTTTGTAACTCTTTGTCTATCTCCTGCAGTTCTTTTAGTTTTTGTTCTTTTTCACGTTCCATTTGTTCTTTGCTTTTTCTAAATTGTTCTATAGTTTCATTTCTGTTATCGCCTTCGTTGTTATCATTTTCCCCTACTGATTTGTCAACTCTTTGAAGTCCTTCTGCTGTCATTATATACTCTACATTGTGTCTCCAGTCGTATCCTTTTGTTTCCATGTCGTCTTCCCAGCTATCATAATTATCGCTATTAAACCCTAGATGCACACTCATACTATTACCCCAACTACCCCAAGCATTTCCTTCGTTTATCTTAATTCTCTTACCAACCGGAACTGCTATCGTTACAATCACCTGCTGGTTTCTAAACTTGTCGTTTGCAGTGATAGCAATACCTCTGTCTAACAATAGCATTGTATCATTTTGAACAATATTGAACTTTATTCTACTGGCAATTCTTTCCGCATCTTGCTTACTTCTGCCATTGGTTAGTTTAGCCATCGTAACCTGAAAACTGTCGTTGTTAGATTTCACCAACCTTACCCGGATGTTCCTTGCAAATACGGTATCATCATCTACAGAAGCAAAAGGCTCTAACCTGAACCAGTTGTAATGATAAAACCTATTAAAGGGTGCAATTTTCACCTCCAGCTTATTAACACGAGGATTGGTAAGTACTATGCTTTCATCAACAGGATTATTTCGGTAATGGAAATCTTTAACCATTGATGTTACTAAGCCAATAACACATAACAAACCGCCAAGCCACAAGGCGAAAAAAGTAGATCGTATTAGTGTACTATTACCTCTTTTACGGGTAATGCGGCGAATAATCCATGTTACTATGCCAACTACGGGCACCCATACGAAAAGGATAAGTGTACCCCACGCAAACAGGTTTTGCCAACCACTGCGAATAACATAATCTTTTGCAGGTAATAAACTCGTGAAGACAACCCCAATACCAAATAACGAAACCACAATAGAAAACAAGAAACAGCCTATAATAAAGTATCCGAATATTTTGGCTATCAAAGCGATAAAATCTCCTAGTCCGCGCCTGCTTCTTTTTGTCACTGGTTCCGATTTAGGATTAACTGGTATACTTGAAGAAAAATTATTGCTTTTAAGTTCATTTATCTCTTCCTGGGTAGAACCAGAGTTTGAATCAGGGGTACGAAATGAACTGCTAAACTTTTGCGCTTTTTCCCTCATTTCACTCCCAAACTGTTGAGCGCGATCTTTAAAACCTTCCAAGTCGCCCTGGATAGTACTTTTAATATTATTAAGGTCAACCTTCTCGCCTTTTATCTCCAGTTTATCTGCTGCAGTTTTAGCTTCAGGTAGGATCAGCCAGAGTACGATATAAATAAATACAGAGCCCGGACTAAATGAGAAACTTAGAAAGTGAGGGAAATCCCACCAGCCCCAATGACCCCAACGAAAAACGAAAGAAAAGAATGGCACCAGGAACAAAACGCGAGGGATCCATAGCTGCACGGCAAAGTATTGGGCTAAACCACTACAAACTCCACCAATTATTTTTGTATCAGTGTCTCTAAATAACCGTTTTCTTTGCGATCCTATCTGCAATGATGAGTTGCTTGGTACCACAATCCACAATATTAAATAAGAGATTAACGAAATGCCGATGAAAATGACGAATAAGATTCTTACAATGACAGGGTCAATGGCGAAATAGTTAGCAATACCGCAGCATACCCCCGCCAATACCTTATGGTTTTCGTCGCGATACAGTTTGCCTCGTCCACTAAAGTTACTTTGTTGATAGGAATAGTTGCCTCGGCTTTCGCCACCCAATGTACTGTGCACTTTTTCTTCGTCGGCCTCAAAGTCTTCAGGACGTCCCATGCTGTTGATAATGGTATTTACATCTGAGTCGGTAATACAAATACTGCCCTTTTTCAGCGTTTCACCAAAAAGCTCAGCTATTCGTCCTTCAATATCATTTATTATTTCATCTTTTCCTTCCTCATTAGCAAAAAACAACCGGAGGCTTTCGACATATCTTGTAAGCATATCGTAGGCAGTCTCCTCTATCGGTATTACCCTGCCTTGAAAGTTTATGTTAATTACCTTTTTCATAATTCTAATTTTGTGCTTAGTAACGCTTTTTGCGTTTTTAGCTTTGGTTGGTTAAAGTTGGTTTTCAGAACTTTTAATTTTTTCACTTCTTGCGGTTAAGGTGTTTACGGCGTTTGCAAGTTCGTTCCAGGTGGCCTCGAGCTCACTATAAAAAGCAAGCCCTTTATCTGTCATGCTGAAATATTTGCGGGGAGGTCCACTATTGCTTTCTACCCATCTGTACATTAAGAAATCAGCGTTTTTAAGCCTGGTTAACAGCGGGTACAGTGTACCTTCCAAAATATTGAGGTTAGCAGCTTTCATCTTTTCCACAATGTCACTGGGATAAGCTTCTCCCTGGCGAATGATGGATAGAATGCAAAACTCCAATACCCCCTTCCGCATCTGGCTCTGTGTGTTGTCTATGTTCATAACCGGAGTTTTTGTGGCTTGCCCGCCCAATGAAATGAGCAGTCCGCAAGCCCGTTATTTTTATTTTTTATTAGTCAACAGTATCTGTTTATTGTTACATCGTTGTGTCACTCCTATGTACTTATATCGCTTTGATTGAGCTTCATCGTGTTTCATTCACTCATGTCTTCTGATTTGCTGCTCACTTTTTTCTAGTCTATCGGCTTACATTTCTTTCGTCTTTCAACTATCATCTATACCTCATACTTCCTTCAACAATACAAAGATGCAACAATTTTTAGTACTATGCAATATAAAGTACCATATTTTTTTTAGTAGTGGGCAGCGGATATTAGTAGTTATAGCATGAAAGCTAGTACCAGTAAGGGTTTTGTATGAATTGACAGAATTAATCATTAACAAGGAAAATGATGGGCGGTAAAATTTTAGGATAGGAGGTTGCCTTAAAGGCATCGTTTTAAGACAACGAGTTCTAAATAGTACCATATAAGGCTACCGGATATTGCCGGTCCGGGAAAGGTTAAGAATCAAGTATAAAATAGAAGACGTTGAAACGGCGCAGATTATTAGAAAACTGAGGCGGTGCGAAGGGATTAACCAGACCACAAAATTGCTGACTAAAGAAATAAGTTTTATTCAACCAAATTTATTAAGGGCTAATACCTGCTTCTGCCCTTTCGGTGTAGTAAACTGTCAACAGCATATTTGCCACCTCCAATAATAAAAATACCAATCAATAGCACGAGGTAAAGCAATGGAAGTTCTTTTTTTCCAATTGGTTGATTACCCAAAGCAACAAAAGCAGCGACTCCCATATTTATAATTAAAACAATGCTTGCAAATCGAGTGGCAAGACCAAGCATTAATAATATGGAGCATACAACTTCTGCAAAAACAACTAAGACAAAAGAAGGAGTGGAACCAATGCCTATCGGATCTCCAAAGCTTATTTTACCGGCAAGCAGGTACTGCAGCTTCGGAATGCCATGCGTAAGCATGAAGGCACCCGTAGCTACCCGGGCTAACAAAAGCCAGGTGTTTACGCTATTGGTATTTATTGCTGTTGAAAATATCTTTTTCATAGGTCAGTTATTGTAGTAATGTATTGGGCAGCTTTACATTTTTCGATCACGCTAACATTAGTCACATTCTTTTAATTCTTGTCTGCCCATTTATAATTGGCCTCACTATAGCGATCGCCGACATTCGGATACTTTGCCAGCACGGCTTCAATGTCTTGTACGTCGGCAGCAGATAATTGAATATTTACACTTCCGGCATTGTCCCTTAGCTTATCGCGTTTTTTTGTACCAGGTATTGGTATAATATGATCGCCCTGGGCGAGCACCCATGCAAGTGCAAGTTGGGCGGCAGTACAATCTTTTTTTGAGGCTACTCCAGCAAATGCCTGGGCCAGGTTCTGGTTATTTTCCTGGTATTCTTTCTGATACCGAGGTAGCGTGAGACGAAAATCATTTTCCGGAAGATCTTCCAGTCTTAGTGTGTTAGTCATCAGGCCGCGCGCAAGAGGGCTATACGGTACAAATGTTATTCCCAGTTCTTTGCACAAAGGCAAAATCTCTTTTTCTACTCCACGCGTCAATAAAGAGTATTCACTTTGTAATGCAGCAATCGGGTGTACTGCATTGGCCCTTTTTATAGAGTTTGCAGAGGCTTCGGATAACCCCAGGTAGCGAACTTTGCCTTGTTTTACGAGGTCCGCCATTGCCCCCACCATGTCTTCTACAGGTATATGCTGGTCTATGCGGTGCGCATAATACAAGTCAATCACTTCCACTTTTAATCTTTTTAGGCTGGCTTCTATCGCCTGTTTCATATACTGCGGGGATCCGTCAAAATAACTGCCTTTGCCATCTTCTGTTGCTCTGAAACCAAATTTAGTAGCTATAAAAATTTTATCCCTGTTTTCTGTCAGTACTTTTGAGATGAGTTCTTCATTTTTACCATTTCCATAGAAGTCAGCAGTATCCCAAAAATTAATTCCCAGATCGAGCGCATAGTGAAGTGTGGCAATAGACTCCTCGTCGTCTGGTATGCCGTAGGCATGGCTCATGCTCATGCAACCGAGGCCAATTGCTGATAATTGTTCTTTTTCTGCAAGCAGTCTATATTTCATCGGGGTAAGTATTTGCAAATGTAGATTTGGTAATGAAGACAAAATAACTATGCCGTTAATACCGGGAGTTGAAAATTTACTGTAAACACTTAACCGCGTGTTGTTTTTTTATACCAAAGAAAACGAAGGCTGCGACTGCTTGTTTTAGCGGCAGTTGATAAATTAGAAATGCGAAAGACGAACGGAGCGTCGCAAGGATGACAAATCTGAGAAGTAAAAGGCCGCTTCTAAAAAAGCTTTCTCAATCAATGGTCTGTAATATCTGCAGGGAATCTTTCATTTGAACAAATGCTGCTTTATAGCCTGGTGCAATACGTCCTAATTGCTTATCCAATTTCATTACTTGCGCAGGATAAAGACTTGCCATTCTCAACGCTTCAGATAATTCGATACCACATTCTTCTACTGCATTTCGTACACACTTTGCCATAGTTAAAGCTGATCCGCTCAGTATGCCGTTTGACTCGTATTTATCGCCAACCAATTTATGCGGATAAAATCCTTCGCTTGTTTCTGTAACAGCATCTGTTATAAAAAACAATCTTTCCTGCATTACTTTTTTAGCAATGCTGATG
>JALYZZ010000141.1 GCA_030948675.1 Bacteroidota bacterium
GGTGAAGTAACGAGTGGTACACAGGCACCATCATTAGGCAAGGCAATAGGTATGGGATATGTAGCAAAACAGTATTCTTCCATTGATTCAAAAATCTATATCAAGGTTCGTGAAAAGCAGTTGCAAGCTAAGGTGGTGAAGGTGCCGTTTGTATAATAATAACTCATGTTATTCGATCTGTGCATTATGTAACACGCAATCATTATTAATCCACTTTTTAATTACCAGACTAGTATATTTCTAATTTTGAAATATGAAATCAAGAATATGCTGCGTAATCATTATTACGTTTTTTGCTTCCTGTTCTCATAAAATAATCGAGTCAGGCAAGGCATCATACTATGCCGATAAATTTGAAGGGCGACAAACTTCTAATGGAGAAATATTTAAACAAAATAAGAAGACTGCTGCACACCGTACGCTTCCTTTTGGAACGAAAGTAACCGTTACGAATCTAGCAAATGGAAGAACGGTGAAAGTTCGAATCAATGACCGGGGTCCTTTTGTAAAAGGCCGTATGATAGATTTAAGCAAAAAGGCAGCTAAAAAATTGGATATGGTAGATGCTGGTGTGGCCAACGTTCAGATGAGGTATAAAGGGGCAGCAGTAAAAGAGCGTGCTTCCGTTGTAAATAATCAGTTGACGGTAGATAAAGCGTCAATAACAAGACAATAGGTGTAATGTATTATTGCCGCAATTAACCCCATTGTTGCCGTTGTGCCACCCCGCACTTTTTGTTTAAGTGCTGTAATTTGCGTTTACAAACAAAACTTACACATTATGGCAAGCACAAGCACTTATCTTAATTTTCCTCGTAATACCGAGCAAGCATTCAACTTTTACAAATCCGTTTTTGGAGGCGAATTTTTTGGGGGACGAATAATGCGGTTTGGTGATATACCATCACAGGAAGGAATGCCATGCGTATCTGAAGCAGATAAAAACCTGGTGATGCACATCGAACTTCCAATTGTAGGTGGTCACATGTTGATGGGTACGGACGCCCCCGAGTCCTTTGGTTTTAATGTTCAATTTGGCAACAATGTTCACATCAACGTGCAGCCAGATACCAGGGTTGAAACTAAAAGGTTGTTTGATGCGCTATCGGAGGGCGGAAAAATAACGATGCAACTACAAGACATGTTTTGGGGCGATTATTATGGAAGCTGTACCGACAAATTCAATATCAACTGGATGTTTAATTGTAGCGAAAAGGTTAACAGGTAAAAGAAGTAAATGTGCATCGTTTTATTCATTAAAAGGAACTGGTTATAATCCCTGTTCCTTTCTTTTTACTGCCAATACCCAGTCTCCTTAGAATAAAAAATAGCCGTACTTGTAACAAAAATGATACATGTTGCCTTTTGAGTTGGAGTAGGTATGTGTAAAGTATTTAAATTGAAATCCTTTTTCCAGCAATTTTTACCGCGTTGTTTTTGTTATTTCTTCGGACGCTGGTAATGTTTCTTCGAGTATCCTTCTGTTCTTCCTTAATGTGTTATTGAGGTTTCTGACACAACCATTTGTGTCGCTGTTAAATTTATTATTGTAGCTATTTCGGCAGAGGTTGTATCTGCCTGGTCGTTTGCCTGCTGTGGCTTTGTTTCGCTCAACAACAGGTTTAAATCCTTTTTTCTGATATCAGTATTAGGGTTTCATCGGCAATGTCTATGGCCATATTAAAATGTTCTTTTCTGCCTCGAGCCGTCTTATCTTCTTTTCCAGCTTCGCTATCTTCTTATTAGCTGCTGCTTTTTTGCCCATCGCATTTGGTTTAGGGCTCCAATCTTATCTGCCATGCTTTCTCAGCCAAACTAAAATAGTAGCATTTCCTTGAATGCCGTACTTACGTTGCGCAGCGTCCTGAGAAAGCTGACCGCTTTCCACTTCTTCAACAATCTGTAGCTTAAAGGCTAAAATGTAATCTTTTTGAGTCCGCTTACTAACACGAAATTGCTCTTTGTTATTCATGGTGACATCATCTTTATGTCTACCTATTCTAGCACCGAGGCAGAGGTCATCATAATAAAAAAAGCCCCTAATAATTCAGAGGCTTTTTTATGGGATAATCGTTTTAATATTCTTTTGGCAAAGGCACTACTAGCTGCACGCATGCTCGTTCAATAGCAAACCTAGGTACATCTTTGTCGTTTAAAGGAGTATCTATCTAAGCATAGAATGACCTATTTTTTCTATTGATAAATTTCATTTGATAACCTGTAATATTTATTCCCTCTATTGGAGCAGTTTCACATCCGTTATTTTACAGCCATTTTGCAAAGCCTCACCTCGTCAAGCAGTTATCAGTTTACTATCAGCGTTTCTATGTGATTTATTTAAATACTTCGTTAACAGGGTATTTTCCAATTCCTCTTTTCTTTCCTTCCACATTGCTTCTACTAAATGAATTAATCTGTTATCAGCATCTTCTTCACTTTCGCCTACTGCAATAGCTTGAGGAAATTCTTCATAGTAAGTTACATATTGATCTGTTTTATTGTCATAATGAACAACAGGAGTAAGTGAGATGCTGAGCTGGAGTTTTCTTAACATACTTGATAGTTTACTTGATTAGAAACCCTTTTGTAACGTTAAGTTACAAAACAATAGTACTTCTATTATGCCAAAATTAATATTAGTAATATCAAGTATTTTTTCGCACAATGTGTATTCAAATTTATAACCCATTGGAGAGCAGTACGTAAACAATTTTTGCAGAACAATTAAGCTTTTTACCTGCTGCAAGGGAGTGCCATTTTCTTCACAATAATGATATTTCCTACTATCAAAAAGACTATGGAAGGTGGAAGAAAACTGGCACGGATAAACATTGCAACAAATGAAGCCTACACAAAGGCGAAAGGCGAAAAAGTGACTGAAACACAATGGCACAACGTAGTTGCCTGCGGGAAAACAGCAGAATTAGCAGAAAGGCTTTTTACAAAAGGAATGGAGCTGCTGATAGATGGCAAGCTTATTAATCGAAGTTTTACGGATAAAGATGCGAATAAAAAGTATGTGACAGAAGTACAGGCAGACGAGCTGTTAGTCTTTTTCAAAAAATAGTTTTGAATTAGGCAAGACTGTCACTAATGATGAATGAGGCCCGGCACAAGTTCGGGCTTCTTTTGCAGGTCATTACTAAGTTGTTATATCTTCGCTTTATGGAGGAGTTGCTGAAACAAATAGAAGCTTATAAACACGAAATAAGAGCTTACCAGGCACATACAGCCGACGAGGCTGAAGCTTTTCGTATTAAATATTTAGGCACAAAAGGCATCGTTAAATATGTGATGGGTGAGATGAGAAACGTGCCAGCAGAAAATAGAAAAGAATTTGGCCTGATTCTAAATAGTTTCAAAGTTTTTGCTGAAGAGCGATTTGAAGCACTGAAAGAAGGTCTCAACTCAACTGACACACATGCTGTGACCAATATTGACTGGTCTCTTCCCGGTGATTCAGTTCCTTTAGGTACGAGGCATCCTCTAAGTATTGTGCGCAATCAAATGGCCTCTATTTTCAAAAGGCTTGGTTTCGCAATTGCCGAGGGACCGGAGATTGAAGACGATTGGCACAACTTCACTGCTTTAAACCTTCCTGAAAATCATCCTGCCCGTGACATGCAGGATACGTTTTACCTACATCAAAATCCTGATTATCTCTTAAGGACTCATACCAGCAGCGTACAGGCAAGAATAATGGAAAAACAAAAGCCACCTATTCGTATTATTTGTCCGGGTCGCGTTTATCGCAACGAAACAATTAGCGCGAGGGCCCATTGCTTTTTTCACCAGGTGGAGGGGTTGTATGTTGACGAACACGTAAGCTTTGCTGACCTAAAGCAAACGTTATACTTTTTTGTGCAGGAGATGTTTGGCACAGATGTAAAATTGCGCTTCCGGCCCAGCTATTTTCCTTTTACCGAACCGAGTGCAGAGATGGATATTAGTTGTACTGTATGCGGGGGCACAGGATGTAGCCTATGTAAGCACACAGGTTGGGTCGAAATTTTAGGATGTGGAATGGTACATCCTAAAATGCTTGACAATTTTGCGATTGACTCAAATAAATTTACCGGATTTGCTTTTGGAATGGGCGTAGAACGGATTTGCCAGTTAAAATTTCGCGTCAATGACCTCAGATTATATTCGCAAAATGACATTCGGTTTTTAAAGCAGTTTACTGGTGCCGTCTAGCGTGCATTTATAACTTTTACCCTCTCTCCAGTCTGGAAATAGCTTACTTCAAATTTGGCATCAAATTAGTAATAAAAGGTGTAATTAACCTGGCGGTTTAACAATCCTTAATTAAACACTTAAACCATCTTTGGCGTTAATGCAATACATTTGCGCCTTCAATTACTTAATCTTCTTTGATGTTAGCTATCCTCACTTTTTTCTTTGCCCATTGGTTCTTATCGCTGTTTTTCCACACGTTTTTTCTACATCGTTATGCCTCCCATCAAATGTATACTACAAGCAAAACATGGGAAAAGGTGTTTTATTTTCTTACCTGGTTTACCCAGGGCTCCTCGTTCCTTGTTCCCAGGGCGTACGGGGTAATGCACCGGATGCATCATGAGTATAGTGATACGGAGCAAGATCCACATTCACCACATTTTTTTAAAGATGTGTGGCATATGATGCTACACACCGCGAAAATTTATCATGCTTTTCTGACAAAAGAAAAGTTGCCTGAAGAAAAATTTACAAAAGAATACCTTCCTGTGTGGGATAAGTTAGACCGTATTGGGTATAGCTGGACCTCCCGCTTACTTTTCGCCGCAGCTTATATTGCTTTCTATATTTACTTCGCCCCTTCCATCTGGTGGTTTCTTCTCTTGCCTTTTCATTTTTTAATGGGGCCAATACAGGGTGCTATCGTAAACTGGTTTGGACACAAGCTAGGTTATCAGAACTTTAAGAACGGAGACCATTCAAGAAATTCAACACCGTGGGGATTTTTATTAATGGGTGAATTGTTTCAGAATAATCATCACTACGCAAAAGATAGCGCCAACTTTGCTAAAAAGTGGTTTGAGTTTGATATGACTTACTTTATAATGCGAGCCATGCATACAGTAAGAATTATCCGGCTAAAGCCTGCGTCGCTGAGAAGTAACAATACTTCGTTTCAGACACAGTTATAATAATAGTTGTTATATCCTTAATTTTATTTCCTGTTTTAACCTATCAGTTGCTAAGAAGTTAAAACAGGATTTTTTATTGGTATTAAGTCCACATGCAAATCAACCGATGAGTGACCAAAACGAAGGCGACCAACCATTTGAAGAGCTTACAAGCAAAGCAAAATCTTTTGAAACAAAAGCTATTCTCGTAACGGGCGGAACGGGCCTTGTTGGTTCTCATGTTATTGCACAATTAGTTGCAAAGGGTCGAAAAGTCAAAGCGTTGTATCGAAGCAAAATACCGGTTTCGTTGCAAAAAGAAAACATACAATGGACAAAAGGAGACATACTCGATGTAGTAGCGCTTAACGAGGCAATGGAGGGCGTTGATCAGGTATACCACTGTGCCGCTATGCTGTCATTCAATGCTTCTCATCAAAAGGAATTATTTCAGGTCAATATCGATGGTACAGCAAACATTGTAAACGAGTGTCTACTGGCAGGAGTAAAAAAATTGTGTTTTGTCAGCTCAGTCTCAGCTCTTGGCACTAATAACAAAGGCGTTGAAATAAATGAGGAGACAGCCTGGAGCGAAGAAAACAATAGCAGCAATTATGGAAAGAGCAAGTACCTGGCAGAAGTAGAAGTGTGGCGCGGCATTGCAGAGGGATTACAAGCGGTAATAGTGAACCCTGCGATTATACTCGGGGCTGGTGATTGGAACCAGGGCTCGACTAAAATGTTTAAAACGGCGTATGAAGAATTTCCCTGGTATAGCCAGGGCGTAACAGGTTTTGTAGATGTCAGGGACGTGGCCAGAGCAATGATCCAATTAATGAATAGCAATGTAAGCGGTGAAAGATTTATTGTAAGTGCGGAGAATAAACAATATAAAGATGTGTTTACGATGGCCGCAGAGGCATTTGGCAAGAAGCCTCCGTATAAAAAAGCTAGCTCATTTTTGGCTGAGGTTATATTACGGGTTGAAGCAATCAAATCGTTGTTGACGCGGCATCAAAGCCTGTTGACAAGAGAGACGGCAGATGCGGCACAATCAATCGTAACGTTTAATAATAATAAGCTGACAAATTATCTTCCGGCATTTACTTACACACCCTTACCTGAAACAATTAAAAGGGTTTGCAGCGAGCTTAAACAAAAAAATAACCTGCAATGATTTGAATGATAAGTCTTGATTTGGCCAAGTATTATACAGGTCAACAGTCCAATCTTATATAAGCAAAATGTAATTATAAAAAGAAACCGAAGCACTTCATCGGGCCATTGCAATCATATCTATCTTTTATTTTGCCGACATCCACTATACAGCAGCAAAGCACTATTTATTTATTTATTTTCCATCACCTTCTTCCATAATTCCGGAATGCGACGTATCCAGATAAGTTCTCTCTTTTTGGTTAGTGCATCTTCTGAAGGAGAACCCCAATGAACGGTATTGTCTGCAAGGTTTTTACCTACCCCACTCTGCGCAAGCACAGTTACATTATTACCAATAGTAAGTGTTTTACTAACGCCAACCTGACCCCATAATGTAACGCCATCTTTTAATATTGTTCCTCCTGCAATGGCTACCTGTGCAGCAAACAAACAATTCTTTCCGGTGACTACATCATGCCCTATATGTACCATATTATCGAGCTTTGTACCAGCTCCGATTCTTGTTTCCGCAGTCACTCCCCGATCAATGGTACAGCCGGCACCGATCTCTACGAAGTCTTCAATAACCACCTGCCCGCAACTTTGCATTTTCTTGTACCAAATGTCTCTGTTCTTTTTGGTGTTGTAGTAAAAAGCATCGCTTCCGATAACGC
>JALYZZ010000242.1 GCA_030948675.1 Bacteroidota bacterium
CCTTGAGACAGTACATACACATGCTTTCAAACACAACCTCCATATCGCCGACAGACATCTGGAAACTAAGCGACTTAAACATCAAGCCGCAATATGGCGACCAATTTTCTCTCGGCTTTTTTAAGAATTTCGGTGTCGATTCTATTGAAACTTCTGTAGAGGTCTATTACAAAAGATTAGAAAATATTCTGGATTATAAAAGCGGCGCGCAGCTTGTATTGAATTCGCACATCGAAACCGATGTTTTTAATGCAAAAGGTAAAGCTTACGGTGTTGAGTTAATGATTAAGAAAAAAACAGGTAAGCTCAATGGCTGGATGAGTTACACTTACTCCAGAACTTTTTTGCGAATGAATGATCCTTCTATTGAAACCGTTATTAATCGTGGTGACTTTTATCCTGCCAATTACGACAAGCCGCATGATGCAACGTTTGTTGGCAACTACGCCATTAATCACCGGTTTAGCTTGTCTTTAAATGTTACCTACAGCACGGGAAGGCCTATTACTTTGCCAATAGGGCGGTTTTACTACGGCGGCTCTGAAAGAGCAGTATATGCTGATAGAAATGCAAATCGAATTCCCGATTATTTCCGTTCAGACTTTTCAATGAATATAGAAGGCAACCACAAAATTCATCAGCTTACCCATAACTCGTGGACCATAGGTGTGTACAACCTTACTGGCAGAAAAAATCCTTATTCTGTTTATTACACTTCTGAAAACGGCGTCATTAACGGCTACAAGCTTTCCATTTTTGGTAGTGCCATTCCTTTTATTAATTACAACATAAGATTTTAGTATGCGAGGACTTCTGATAAAAGTGATAATTCTGGGTGTTTTTGCTGCTGCCGGCTGTAAAGAACGGTATAACGCAACCCTTAGTCCTTCTCAAACCAATTTGCTGGTAATTGAGGGTTTTATTAATGGAAATGGTATTACAAACATTACACTTAGCCGTACGGTACCGTTAACAGATACTGCTAAATTTAAACCTGAGGGCGGAGCAGTAGTGAATATTATGGGGGCCGATAACTCGTCATTTGATGTGAAAGAAAAAGGCAATGGAGTCTACGCGTCATCTGCACTGGTTTTAAACAGTAATCAGAAATACAGGTTGCACATAAAAACCAGGTCAGGGGGAGAATACTTGTCGGAGTATGTTGCTATTAAGCAAACTCCCCCCATAGATAGCGTTAACTGGAAGGTGCAGAATAACGCAGTACAGATTTATGCGAACACGCATGACCCCCAAAACAATTCCCGATATTACAGGTGGGATTACCAGGAAACGTGGGAGATACATTCTTCTTATCCAAATTTCTACAAATACGTCAATGGCGTTGTTTTGCAAAGAGATTTAAGTGAAGTTCCAAAACTGTTTTATTGCTGGAGGTCGCAAGCTTCTACTAGTATTCTTATTGGATCCTCGGAACAGCTTTCCGATGATATCATTAGTCAGGCCCCCATTGCATCCATTCCCCTCGGATCAGAAAGACTAGGCGTAAGGTACAGCATCTTACTACAGCAGTATGCAACCGATGTTAAGGCATATAACTATTTTAAAATGATGAGAAACAACACCGAGACTTTGGGTTCTATATTTGATGCCCTGCCATCAGAAATAACGGGAAACATAGTGTGTGTCAGTAACGCAAATGAAAAGGTGATAGGTTTTGTTACTGCAACTATTCCTGCAGAAAAAAGAATATTTATAACCAGTGTTCAATTAGGAGTTTTTTACTCACAAAACTGCGAGTCGAAGCTTATTCCAAATAATAAAGACAGTATTAAGCTTGCATTTCAGGGTGGTTTAGCTCCGTATGATGCAGAAATAGTTGGCATCACTATCACTGGATATTATTCATCTTATCCATATTGTATTGATTGTACATTAAGAGGCACAAATGTTAAACCCTCCTTCTGGTAATGCTAAGAAAAATTTTTACCGTCCATTCTCTACACGCTGTCTTTTTCAAAGCAGTCCTTTTTATTTTGGTTTTCCCGGCATCTTATTCGTCGATGGCCCAGCCGGCAAAAACAGAAGTAATTTTTAAAAAGATAACTGACTACAACGATCAAAACCTGCAGGAGAAATTGTTTGTACATACCGATAGAACCACCTATGTAGCGGGGGAAATAATATGGTTTAAAGTGTATTGTACTGATGCGAAAAATACTCAGCCTTCATCCCTGAGTAAAGTAGCGTATGTAGAGGTACTTGATAAAGACCAGCAGCCGGTGGTGCAAGGAAAAATAACCCTTATTAATGGTTCGGGCAGCGGTTCGTTTGTTATTCCTGCAACTATTCATTCAGGAAATTTTGTTTTACGTTCATACACAAACTGGATGAAAAATTTTGATCCTGAATTTTATTATCATCAACATCTAACGATTGTTAATACGGTAAAAGGTGAATTTATTTCAATAGTAAAGACAGAGCCTACTTACGATGCCAAATTCTTTCCTGAAGGAGGAAATCTGGTTAACGGGTTGACGAGTAAGGTTGCCTTTCGTGTTACTGATAATTCCGGTAAAGGGATAGATTTTACCGGAACCCTTGTTGACCAAAGTGATGATGCCATTGTCAGCTTTCATCCTCAAAAATTTGGGATCGGTAATTTTACATTCACGCCCGAAAAAGGCAAACAGTACCGCGTTGTTTTAAAAGTAAAAAACGGAAATGTAATTAACAGCAACCTACCGTCGGCCCTGAATGCCGGTTTTGTCTTAATTGTAACCGACCCTTCGGCCGGAGGTGCGGTAAAAATGAATGTTCGTACGACTACTGGCGACAGGCATTGTTTCGTGATGGTTCATAATCAACGGGCAACGACCGCTTCAAAATTGCTAATTTTGGAAAACGGAACGGTAGATTATGAAATAGACCGAGCTGGCTTAAGCGATGGTATTTCGACTATTACCTTATTCAACGAAAACGGACAACCAGTTTGTGAAAGGCTCTATTTTAAAAAGCCGCGACAACAGCAATTGGTTATTAGCGGCAATGCTGATAATACGCAATACGCCACTCGCAAGAAGGTAACAATAAATGTTTCATCGGAAGATGAGGCGGCAACACCGCAGGCATCAGACCTGTCGATGGCGGTATTTCTTCTCGATTCACTGCCACTGCAAAACCAAAGTATCTACCAATATCTTTGGTTGTCGTCAGACCTGAAAGGTACTATAGAATCTCCCCAATACTACTTTGAAAATGGCAGTGCTGAAGTTAATGAAGCCATTGATAACCTGATGCTAACTCACGGCTGGCGACGTTTTAAATGGAATGACGTGTTAGGTGATAAAAAGCCGACCTACAAGTTTCTGCCAGAATACGAAGGCCATATTGTTGCCGGAAGAATGGTAAACAAATCAAACGAAATGCCTGCACCAGGTGTCCTTGGGTTTCTTTCTGTTCCTGGTCCATTATTCCAATTGTATGCAGCAAGAAGCGCCGCCGATGGAAGTGTCTATTTTAATACAAAAAATTTTTACGGTACAAAATTGATAGTCGCCCAAGGCAAAAGCAACAATGACAGTTTATTTCGTGTAGACATTTTAAGTCCTTTTTCAGAAAATTTCGCGGATCATACAGCTCCTTTTTTTAATAATTACCAGGTCAGTTCTGCTATGCTTTTAAAGCGAAGCATTGGCATGCAGGTGCAAAATGTATATACGGGCGAGAAGCAAAACCTGCTGCAAGCGGTGAACACAGATACTACCAATTTTTATGGTAAGCCAGATGCCAGATATTTGCTGGATGACTATGTGCGTTTTCCTACGATGGAAGAGGTGTTGAGGGAATAT
>JALYZZ010000316.1 GCA_030948675.1 Bacteroidota bacterium
CTGTAAAGCATGGGATGAAGCAGTTGAAATGGGAGAAAAGTGGGGCTATCGCAATGCACAAACCACTGTCATTGCTCCAACAGGCACAATCGGTCTTGTTATGGACTGCGACACCACAGGTGTAGAGCCCGATTTTGCATTGGTAAAATTTAAGAAATTAAGCGGCGGGGGTTATTTTAAAATTATCAACCAATCAGTTCCGCAGGCTTTAAAAAATCTCAAATACACGCCTAAAGAAGCAGATGCCATTATTAAATATGCTGTAGGAAGCGCTTCTTTCGAAGGTGCTCCCTTCGTTAATGCTCAATCGCTAAGCGAAAAAGGTTTTATAGCTGAAGAAATTAAGAAGTTAAGTGATGCTCTAAAGTCAGCTTTTGAAATCAGTTTTGTCTTCAACCGGTTTACTTTAGGTGAAGCTTGTTTAGAGCGGTTAGGCTTTACTTCAGAAGAATATATGGACTGGAACTTCAACTTACTTGAAGCACTAGGATTTACCGACGAACAAATAGATGCAGCCAACGATTTTATCTGCGGAACAATGACTGTAGAAGGTGCTCCCTATTTAAAAGACGAACATCTTTCTGTATTTGATTGCGCGAATAAATGTGGTAAAAAAGGTGAACGCTATATTCACGCTCATGGCCATATTCGTATGATGGGGGCAACTCAACCTTTTATCAGTGGCGCTATTTCAAAAACAATCAATCTTCCTAACGAAGCATCTGTTGAAGAAATTGCTGATTGTTATTTGCTAAGCTGGCAGCTTGGTCTAAAGGCAAATGCTTTGTATCGGGATGGCTCTAAAATGTCTCAGCCACTAAGCAATAAGAGCGATAAGAAAAAGAAAACTGAAGAGACAAAAGAAGAAGTTGCACAAGTTGAAACCTCACAACTACAGCCCGAATCTAATATTGTTGATTTAAGCAAATTAACTGTTGAAGAGTTACTGGACGAAGTTACAAAACGGATGCACGCTTCTACAGATACTCAATTGAAGCGGAAGCTCAGCGACATTGTACAACGAAAATCATTACCTGGTAAGCGACGTGGATTTACGCAAAAAGCAAAAATCGGTGGACAGGTTATTTTCTTACGAACAGGTGAATACAGCGATAATACTCTGGGCGAGATTTTTATTGATCTTGCTAAAGAAGGTTCTACCCTTCGCAGCCTAATGAACTGTTTTGCTATAGCTGTATCAGTAGGTCTTCAATACGGTGTTCCGTTAGAAGAGTTTGTTGAAAAGTTTGTGTTTACAAAGTTTGAACCGGCCGGTATGGTAGACCATCCCAATATTAAAACAACTACCTCTATAGTTGATTTCATTTTCCGTTGTCTTGCGTATGAGTACATGGGACGCACAGACCTTGTACACGTATTAGATAAACCAGAGCTCAGCAACCTTGGCGACGATGTAGAAGTGAAACATGAGCTAAGCAGCGTACGGATAACTCCTTCAGCATACACTGGTAGCATTCAAAGTACACAAGTTCAAAAACAACAAAAAGTAATGGCAGCAAAAGTTGATGCAGGTTTGGATGCAGTTAATGCTGCTGCTAAAACGATGCAAAGTGATGCGCCTAGTTGCAGTACTTGCGGACATATCACAATCCGAAGTGGTACTTGTTACAAATGCATGAATTGTGGCACCAGCATGGGATGTAGTTAATTAGCATGGCTATTATAAAAGCAGAGAACCTCTGAAGTAATTTCAGAGGTTCTCTGCTTTTATAATAATTGTTTTTTAGCCGGCAGCGGATTGCTATTCAACCAATTTGCGTCGCACTCTTCCACTTTTTGTAACTTATTGTGCCCTAGTTGCCATCTCTTAATCTGTTACTAAATCAGCTGATCTACGAACGGGAGTTGTCGTTGCTAATCAGTGACGAAATAATGGCTTCATACCGCTTCTGCCCGATTGTTGTGCTGAAGTGTTTTTGCCTATTTTTAAGGTCACAAATTTTTTTCATGCAAATTTTTTTCTCTTACGATAAAAAATTAGTCATCCAGGCCCTTCGATATCATTTTATAAACAGGTTTGAAGTAAGAATATTAATGATTTTGGTAAATGTATTTGCCATATTTGCGGCAGCCCTGTTTTATTTTCACAAAGTTTCACCATTAGCATTTTTGCTAAGTTCCGTTTTGTGGATTGCTATCATGATTTCATTCTGGTTCGTGCTGCCTAATACGGTTTATAAAAAGGCCTCCACTTTCAACGATACTTTTAAAATGACTTTTGGGGAACATCGCGTGCGGGTTGAGAACGAACGCGGTTTTACCGAATGGAACTGGGAAAAGTTTTCATCTTACCTGGAAAGCCCGCACTTTTTTCATTTGTATTTTGACAGCAAATCATTCTTCCTGGTGCCAAAAGCAGCCATTGAAAAAGAAGATCTCCTGAATGATCTTCGGAGATTGCTAAGGGAGAAAATTAAATCTAAGAGATAAACTATAACAGCTTTTCCATATTGTAATGTGGAATGGTTACTTCTGTAAATTCTTCTCCGGCAACATTATATCCGAGTTTCTCATAAAATCCTGCAGCAGTTTTACGGGCATGCATACACAGTTTTTTATTGCCTCGATCTCGCGCCACGTTTTCTGCAAATTGCATCATCACCCTGCCGATACCTTTTCCCTGCAGCCCTGCCTTTACAGCCATTTGCCTTAGCCTGACAGTATTCGGCGCTATTTGTGTAAGTATGCAGCATCCAAGCATTTCATCATCTTCATAAGCAGCAATTAGTAAATCATCTTTTTCTTTTTCGAGGTCTTCCTTTGTAAAATCAAGCCCTAATGGGTTACGCAAAATCTGACGGCGCAAGTCCACCATTTGCTTGTACTCTTTGCTGTTATGGTCAATGATTTTTAGCGGCATAATGGTATTTAGCTTACAAAATAATCAATCTGTACAAAAGTATCATTTATAGTTTTTGAAAAATACAGTAGGGGGTGAAAAGGCTTTTTATTTCTTCCAATAATCCCAAATTACTTGTCACTAAAACATCTCTAGCTGATAAAGAAACTCAAATAACAGGTACTACAATTTTTTAAATAAGTATTGAAAGCCTAATTCAATTGGCTAGCCGTTTTTTACAATCAAACCTTATCTATTCTATTCTTACAATAAAAGGCAGAAGAAATTATCAAAAACTGATGGAACATTTATTGCAGTAAGTCTTTGGGAATGAGCAAGATAACCCTGTAGTTCCCCTGTACTTCTTAGGACCAAAGAAGCGGTGGCAAGGAAAAATACTAATTTTATAATAGCTGAGATTGTCAGTTTATAAATAAAAGTCAGGTATTTCGTTGCTTATTTACCAAAAATTATATTTTTGCAACCGTAACTAAACTTAATTACAATGTCAGACATCGCAACAAGAGTTAAAAAAATCATTGTTGACAAACTTGGCGTAGATGAAGCTGAGGTAACAACTGAAGCGTCTTTTACCAATGACCTGGGTGCCGACTCTTTGGACACCGTAGAACTAATAATGGAATTTGAAAAGGAATTTAATATTTCTATTCCGGATGAGCAGGCTGAAACCATTACAACAGTTGGCCAGGCTGTTGCCTACCTGGAAGAGCACGCTAAATAAATTACCCTGTTATTTATTAGCTGAAACTTTTTTAATCCGTCTTATAAGTGCTTCGAGCGTTTGTAAGGCGGATTTATTTACTTAACTATTTACCGGCAAAATATGCAATTGAAACGAGTTGTTGTAACTGGTATCGGAGCCTTAACCCCAATTGGAAACAATCTTGAAGAATATTGGAATGGATTAATAAACGGGGTATCTGGTGCTAATTTGATAACACTGTTTGATGCATCGAAGTTTAAAACAAGATTTGCTTGTGAGCTTAAGGGCTTTGAAGCAACCGATTATCTCGACCGGAAAGAGGCACGTAAAATTGATCGTTTTGCTCAAATTGCTATTATAGCAAGCGATCAGGCAGTGCTGGATGCTAAAATTGATAAAGACAATATCAATCCAGACCGTGTTGGAGTTATTTTCGGAAGCGGTATTGGCGGCTTAATCACTTTTCAAAATGAGGTAATAGATTTTGCAAAAGGTGATGGAACTCCACGTTTTAATCCCTACTTTATTCCTAAAATGATTCTTGATATTGCCGCCGGACAAATTTCTATGCGCCATGGTTTTCGGGGACCAAACTTTGCTGTTGTAAGTGCCTGCGCGTCGTCAACCAATGCAATTATTGATGCCTTCAACTATATTAGAATGAACAAAGCAGATATAATTGTAACAGGAGGAAGTGAAGCGGTAGTAAGCCAGGCTGGCGTGGGTGGATTTAATGCGATGAAAGCCCTTAGTGAAAGAAATGAAGAATTTGAAACCGCTAGCCGCCCCTACGATAAAAACCGGGATGGATTTGTAATGGGGGAAGGTGCAGGTGTGCTAATATTGGAAAACCTCGATCATGCAGTAGCTCGCGGTGCCCACATATACTGTGAAATTGCAGGTGGTGGCGCAACTGCCGATGCGCATCATATTACAGCCCCGCACCCGGAAGGGTTGGGTGCAAAAAATGTAATGATTGCAGCGCTTGCCGATGCTGAAATGAAGCCAGAAGATATCGATTACATTAATACTCATGGAACCTCTACACCTTTGGGTGACGGAGCCGAGGTAAAAGCCATTACCCATGTTTTTGGAGAGCATGCCTATACATTAAACATCAGTTCTACTAAAAGCATGACAGGGCATTGTCTTGGTGCCGCTGGCGTTATAGAAGCTATTGCCTGCATCCAAAGCATTGTGCATGGCGTTATCCCCCCTACAATCAATCACTTCACCGACGATCCTGAATTAGATCCACAACTCAACTTTACTTTCAACAAGGCGCAACACAGACCTGTAAACGCGGCGCTTAGTAACACCTTCGGATTTGGAGGACACAATGCTGCCGTTATAGTAAAAAAATATGTAGCTTAGATACTGTGGAAATTATCGATAGATTTTTAGGCAGAAAGAAAAACATCCAAACATTAAAGAAGCAATTGCAAAATGTGCTTGGTATTAAAACAAGCAACATTTCTTTGTATACAACAGCGTTAAGTCACAGGTCAGTAAAGGAAAGTGCCGACGAAAACAATGAAAGGCTCGAGTACCTGGGAGACGCAATTTTAAGCGCTATCGTAGCAGATTATCTATTTAAAAAATATCCGTATAGGGGAGAGGGATTTCTTACCGAGATGCGCAGTAAAATGGTCAATCGTCAGCAGTTGAATGATCTTGCGATAAAAATAGGGCTTAAAAAACTAGCCTTATATAACAAAGTAGACGGATCATTGAAAGGCAGCCAAATATTTGGTAACACACTGGAAGCGTTAATTGGTGCATTTTATCTTGACAAAGGTTATCTGAAAACACAAAAATGGGTTACGAAGCAAATGATTATACCACATTTGTACGTGGATGATCTCGAACTGATTGACATAAATTTAAAAAACAAGCTGATCGGCTGGGCAAGTAAAAACGGTAAAGCTTTGGGGTTCGAGATGATAGGAGAGAAACTCGAAAACAATCGACGAGTGTTTACAATCGCTGCGGTGTTAGATGGCGAACAACTTTCAATTGGTAAAGCGTATAATAAGAAAGACGCGAGCCAGATAGCAGCGCAATTGGCTATTGAAAAAATGGGACTATAACTGTATATTAAAACACATCCTGCGTAACTGGTATACCCGCTAATCGAAGAAGATGTTTCCAAATTTTATTAAAAACGCTGTTATTGCTTATTATTTGGTGCATCATTGATCCCTGTATGGGAAAGGCAAATAACAGCAATGGCCTCTAGTATAATGCTTAGAAAAATCTAAAGCCTGGATGCTGGAAACGCTACCAAGCTTTAGATAAGGTAAATGCAATTTATTAAAGAACAATAACACTGTTCACACTCCCAAATTCGTTATGGTGTTGGCTGTCTGCTTCAGGCTCGTTTAGCCACTCAGACTCATTCACACGATACTTAAATTCATGCTGGGTATTTTTAGGTAAGGAGACATCAGCGGTAAAGCTTCCGTCTTTTTTCTTGCTCATAACAATTGAGTTCTCCCAATCACTATTTAATCCAAGAATTTCTACTGTTTCTGCGTTTTCGAGGTTAAGTGCAAATTTTACTTTACAATAATCTTTTGTCTTAAAGTATGTCTTCTGTACCATAGTTTTTAGTTTATTAAAGGTTAACGGTTAATGCAAATAATAATAAAAGGTAACCCAACCTGTTTGATACATATACAAAGAAAGCGAATAATAAAAACTGCAACACAACACCGTTTGCGATCTAAATTCATCTAAATGCTTAAGAAAAAAGGGGTTTTGTAAGTGGTTTTATTTATCATTCAATTATTTATGCATAGGGTGGTATATTCGCGGCGCTAAATTGATAGATCGATGAAATGTATAAAGTTTCTAGGAGTTTTATTACTGGCAATCATTGCTTTATTAGCAAATGGGCAGCCTGTAAAATTGCACGGCGCTTTAAAAGTTCATGGAACTTTACTGGTTGATAAAAAAGGAAATCCTGTTGTACTGCGAGGGATGAGTTTTGGCTGGCATAATTTCTGGCCGCGATTTTATACTGCTGGTGCAGTGGAGTGGTTGCACAAAGACTGGAAGTGTACTGTGGTGCGGGCTGCAATGGGTGTTGAGCCAAAGAACGGGTACATAGAAAAACCTGAGGAATCTAAGGCGAAAATTAAAGCTGTAGTGGATGCTGCCATCAAAGATGGTATATATGTTATTATTGATTGGCATAGCCATAATATAAGGCTACCGGAGGCTAAAACTTTTTTTGCTGAAATGGCAACGACTTATGGAAGGTATCCAAATGTAATCTATGAAAT
>JALYZZ010000322.1 GCA_030948675.1 Bacteroidota bacterium
ATCTATTGCAGCCAGGGCTTTCAATAAAGGTGCTTTGTAATCAAGACTTTCACCGGTATAAGCAACAAAAATGGTCGGTATGCAAAGTGTTTTGCCGTTTCCGATTTCCATTACAAATGCAGGGGAAGAGGGATCCCAGGCAGTATAGCCCCTCGCCTCAAAAGTTGCCCTGATACCTCCACTTGGAAAGGAGGAGGCGTCCGGCTCCTGCTGTATCAAAGCTCCTCCATCAAATTCCGCGATTGCAGTACCATCACTTTTTAAGGTAAAAAAGCTGTCATGTTTTTCAGCGGTAGCACCTGTTAATGGTTGAAACCAGTGAGTGAAGTGAGTTACACCTTTACTTTCTGCCCATGACCTTATTCCATTGGCTATCTGACCTGCCACTGCCCTGTCGATTTTCCTTCCACCCCTAATGCTGGTAACCAGACTTTTATAAGCCTCATCACTTAAATATTCTCTTGCGGTTTTAATTGTAAAAACATTTTCTCCAAAAATGGCAGTAATCTTAGTGTTCTGCTGAGATGCAACTTCTGGAAACAAATTTTGAAGGCTTGAGATGGCCTGAAACCTTAGTGACATGGATAAAATATTTTGATGGGGAGACAAAAAAACACTTAAACATTAGAAAAAACAATTTTATTTTAAATAAAAGAAAATAACCTGTGAGCCTGTTTGCATTTTAATATGTCTTCATAATTTAACGTCTGCGACACTTGTGCGCATTCGTCTAAGCCCACAGTTAACATTTGTTATTTATACTTAACGGTAGCGAATGGTTGACTGCACAAGAGTCAGATGCAATTGGAAAAGTTTCAGAAATTATCAGCAGATAATATAGAGTGTTTTCTTTTCGGAAAAGAAAAATTGGCGCTACAAAGTAGAGGCGTGAGTAGAAGCGGCAAAACGAGACTGCGATATCTGACAATTGCACCTGTAAAAGGAACGGTATACCCACATATCAGCAAAACAGACATCGAAAATGACAGAAGACATAATACAACCGGTGGGAGTGGCGTATGCTTATTAAACCGAAATGCTGAAATCAATATTAAGGTGATGAGAAGAACGTTCTCAATAATTGCAGGCAAATAGCTCAGGTTTAATGCTTTGGTGATATGGGGACGAAAAAAAGCCATATCTACAGCATGTGGTAAATATGAAATAAAACCCGTAAAGGATGGTATTAATGGTGCGGCTGCGACATGTGAACCCGCACTTAATTGCAAAAATTCTTGCTGCTTACCAACAATATACAAAGGCAGATTGACAGCCGGAAAAATAAGCGGCAACATGAAAAAGCACATTACTGCGACCGTATAAGCAGTTATGAAAATCGCTCTTTTTTGTTTTGGATACTTTTCTGAGACTACCCAACATACAAGGGCGGGCAGCAGTGTAAATAGTATATAATTTCGGAGTGCAAAGATGAGGACGAATGAAAATATTATTAAAAGTATATGCTTGATAGCAACTCCCTTATTAATAAGGGTAAACAAGCAGTAAATGGTTAATCCAATTGCTGAAAGAATTAATCCGTCTTTATGAATGCCGCTGCACCAGAAAAGTGTGGAAGGAAGAAGAAAAATTGATCCAATTATAACCCATCTTTTACCCAAACAGATAGTGTTGAACACTTTAAAAAGTGCCACTAGCCCGAACATAAAAAGAAAATTGAAAAGGATGATATTAGTATAATAACTGTTGTCGGTAAGAACATTAAAAACCGCCATAATCTTTACGGGAAGGTTGCTCTTTAAATCATTCCAATAGGTATTTTCGCCGCTAAATATATTTCCGCTGCTACTATATCCGTAATGGAAGAGATCTTGTGAAAACAAAAGAGGAGACTGGCGTAGCATTTTTGTTTCTTCTAAGCTTAATCTGTAAAACCGCCAGGTGTCAGAGTTAGCGTAGTATTTCGGTAACGTGTAAAATTTACCATAGCCAATGCCAGCAAGAATTTTGACAATAAAAAGCGCGATGAGTGGCGTTTTTCCTATTCCGGATTTTTTAAAAAAAGGAATAGTAATAATAAAAAAAGAAAAGATAAGCAGGTAAAATATGAATAGAGCAGCTTGCAATTAAGACATAAGTTTTTTTAATCTATCAAGTTATTTTTAACAGCAAAAAATACCAAACCAGCTGTATTTTTTAGTCCAAACCTTTCCATTAAACGCTCTTTTATACTTTCTACAGTTCGCGAGCTTATACCCATTTTGTCACCTATTTCCTGGCTTGTCAATTCCAGGCATATAAACTCTAGCACTTCTTTCTCTCGCGGGCTTACCTCAATTTCCTTTGTTAATGATGGAGCCGGTTTATTTTTTGCTTGAGTTTTTTTTAGTAAAATTCTATTTACAAAATTGTTCAAATAATAGCCTTTTTCTACTACATCTGTAATTGCTTTTTTTATTTCTACAGGGTCTGAGCTTTTCAGCAAATAACCATTGGCACCGTTTTCCATAAGGTGAATTACGAATTTCTCCTCCTCATGCATGGTAAGAATTAAAACAAAAATGTCAGGATGATGAATACTGATATATTTGGTCGTTTCTATTCCATCTTTAACCGGCATTCGCAGGTCCATTAAAATTACATTCGGTTTTGCTTCTTTCAACCCATCAAGTAGTTGTTGACCATTTTCTGCCTCAAGTACAAATCGTAAATTGCTGTAGTGGCGAAGAGACAGAATGACTCCTTTCCTAAAGATTTTGTGGTCATCGGCTATTGCAACTTTTATTTCACCCATGTCTTAACAAATAAAGAATAAAAAGGAAAATGATGTATGAGGGAAGAGGGTTTTATCTTTCGTCATATTCTTTAGGGATGTCAATAGTTGCTTTATAAAATGATTGAGATGGATCTTGCTCAAACAAAATGTCGCCATGTATTACCTTTAGCCTGCTTTGAATATTTTTCAATCCTAGACCTGTATTACTCTTCGACATTTTAATAAATTCCTCGTGGGTAAGTCCCCTGCCATCATGATGTAATCGTATAATCATATTGTCTTCTCCGTTGTGCTGGGTCAGATGTATAAAGCTAGAGTTACTATGCTTTAATATGTTATTAATTAGCTCCTGTATTACCCTGAATACGATTAGTTCTTTTTCTGCCTTCAGCCGCGTCTTATAGTCATGAAACCTACAATTTACGTTGATAGCACCGGCACCGTTTATTTTTTGAAAAAAATCATTGACTGCACTTTCAAGTCCAAAGTTTTTTAATGTTGGCGGCATTAAACTGTGAGAAATGTTTCGGATCAATTGTATTGCCTCGTCGATTATCTGTTTTGCGCTAAATATCGATTGAAGTTGAGTAGCCTTATCGAGATTTACCATATTTTCTGTAAGGTAAAGTCTTGCGGTAGCTAATAGGGGTCCGGCATCATCATGAAGATCGGCGGCGATTCTTTGTCGTTCTTCCTCCTGCAGTTTTATAGATGCCCGAAGCAATATTTTTTGTTGCTCCGCTTCCATTTGCTGCATTTTAAGCTGATAACGGATAACTTTTCTTTGGTGAAAAATAATGAAAGTTATTAAAGCGATGGCCAAAAACAACATCCCGATTGTACCCCAAAGCAGCGTAGGCGGAATTCCAAAAGATTCTAATAGGAACATTTACTGATAGCTGCTTTGCGTTATTTTAAATTTTTGTTTTTGTTCATCGTTATTTTTCATAAACATCGCAATTGACAGTAGTATAGACCTTATAATTAAGAACATGTAATAGAGCACATAATACTTTAATTGTTTAGCGGCATTCAAATCAGGAATATACAATACAAGAAAAAAGGTACCTGACGCATTGATGAAATAGGCCGATACTACCCAAAACCTGGAATTTGTATAGATAAACGACTGGTTTAGCAGAAATATTTTTTCGTAGTAATAATAAATAGCACAAACCAGAATGAAAATGTTTTCTGCAGTTGAGCAATTGTACAGAAATTCTTTTTGCCCTCCTTTCACAAACATGAAGATCCAAAAACCAATAAACAGTAGTAGTAAATAACTTAATACTTTTTTTATAAAATTATCCGAAATGATGCTTCTAAAGAAAATATAAAGGGTACATGTTTCAATTAACACGTATAAATTAAATGAAACAAAATTTGTCCTAACAATTATTAGACTATAAATACCATAAACATCAGTAAGAAAGTTAATTACTAATAAATAAAAAATTACCCGTAATCCTTCATCCTTGTTTTTTGTATATATAACAAGATAAAAGATTACGGGTAGTATTTCTGTAAATACCGAAGAATATAATATAAGGTCTTGTAGGCTAATC
>JALYZZ010000440.1 GCA_030948675.1 Bacteroidota bacterium
CCCAAAAGCCAATCAGCATACCGACTCCGTAAGTGGCTAGTGTTATCATACCTTGAGCAGAAGAGCGGTTTCTTTCGCCTGCTACATTGTTTGTATACACCTGGCCGGTTACAAAAAAGAAGTCATAACAAATACCGTGAAGAATTATTCCAGCGTACAACATCCACATACCGGAACCGGTATTTCCATACGCGAAACAGAGATATCTGGCAGCCCACGCCACCATTGCTACCAGCAACATGTTCTTGACACCTAATCTTACAAAAAATAATGGCAGCAAAAACAGAAACAGCAGTTCCGACATTTGACCGTAGGTCATTTTTCCTGCTGCCCCCTGCACCTTAATTTCATTTAAGAAAATATTGGTTTCCTGGTAATAGAAGGCAAGGGGAATACAAATAAGCAAGGAAGCCAAAAAGAAAATCAGGAAGTTTTTATCCTTCAATAAACCGATAGCATCGAGCCCAATAATTTCGCGAAAAGTTGTTTTGGTACCCGCTTTTGGTGGTGGGGTATTGGGCAAAGTGAAGCTAAAGAGACCCATCAAAAGAGATACGCCTGCTGACAAGCGAAAAGTATTTACCAGTGTGTTCTTCTGTTCCCACGAAAGCCATGCAATGATAAGCCCGGCAATGATCCACCCAACTGTACCCCACACCCTAATGTTTGCAAAATCTTTTTCAGGGTTATGAATTTGCCTAAACGATACCGAATTTACCAGCGCCAAAGTTGGCATAAACAAAATCATGTAGATGAGTATAGCAGGATAGAAGGCAGTAAAGCTGTTGACAGTAGAAATGTAATAAAGAACCACTGCACCTAAAAGATGCAGCACGCCAAGTATTTTTTGAGCAGCGAAATAACGGTCGGCAATTAAACCAATAATAAACGGAGCTATAATTGCTCCCAAAGATTGAGTTCCATAAGCAATGCCCACTTGTACGTCGGTGATAGTGGGAATTGATTTAAGATAAGTGCCCATAGTAACATACCATGCTCCCCACACGAAAAAGTTGAGAAACATCATAAAAGAGAGACTGAAGCGTATGGCAAAACTCATTGGCAGGCATTTTATCTTTCGGCATTCATTTGCTAAAACTGAGTCGTACTAACCTCTTACTGCAACGGCTTGCGTATTTCATTAGTAGTTATGAGGTTATAAAAAATAAATGTAGCAATTATTGAAATACATTAAACGTTTGGCCTGAAAATTTTATGTCTTGAAATAAAAAGGTTTGAAGAAGAATACGCTTAATTTTGAAAAAGCTAACCTTGTTACCAATCCTTTGTAATTGACATTAATTGCGGTATGAGAAAATTAAGAATGGGAATGATAGGAGGCGGACCGGGTGCATTCATTGGCGCAATACATCGCGCTGCTGCCGTCATGGATGGTGATGTTGAGTTGGTCTGTGGTTCGTTTAGTTCCAACCCCGATAGATCTAAAGCCGCAGGACGAGATTTACATCTTGATGCTTCACGAGTATACGATAATTATGAGCAGATGATCTTACACGAAAAAGATTTACCCGACGACATTAAAATGGATTTTGTAAGTATAGTAACCCCGAATCATGTTCATTTTGCTCCCTCCAAACTAGCTTTAGAAAATGGTTTTCATGTGGTGTTGGATAAACCTATGACGCTAAGCCTTGCAGAAGCTAAAGAGCTTAAAGCTGTCGTTGAAAAGTCAGGTAAATTATTTTGCCTTACCCACACATATACCGGCTACCCGATGGTAAAGCAAGCGCGCGAGCATGTGAAAAGCGGCGCTCTGGGGTCAATTAGAAAAATATTTGTAGCATACCCGCAGGGATGGCTAACTACGCTAAAAGAAGATACAGATAATAAACAGGCTTCGTGGCGGCACGACCCGCAACAGAGCGGCATGGCCGGTTGTATGGGAGACATAGGTACACATGCTTTTAATATAACCGAATACGTAACAGGTCTTAAATTAACCCAGCTTTGTGCTGATTTAAACATAGTGGTTGCCGGCAGAAAGCTGGATGATGACGGCTCTGTATTAATGCGATTTGACAATGGTGCGTCAGGTGTGCTAATTGCTTCGCAGGTGATGGCCGGCGAAGAAAATGACTTTACATTAAAAGTATATGGCGAAGCAGGAGGACTAGAATGGAATCACAGTGATCCAAATACGCTTAAGATAAAATACGTAGACCGGCCGGAAGAAAAGTGGCGGGCAGGAACGCCATATTTAAGTGGAACAGTAAAGCATAACATCCGTACTCCTGCCGGACATCCTGAAGGTTATATAGAAGCTTTTGCAAATCACTACCGCAATTTTACGAAATGTGTGTATGCGCAAATGACCGGAGAGAAGCCTGAAGAAGAATGGTTAGACTTTCCTGGAGTGGAAGATGTGTAAGAGGGATGGCATTTATAGAAAATGTAATTGCTTCAAATAAATCAACTGAAAAGTGGACCAATTTTACCTTATAAATTTTACTGAAGGAAGAGCCGCTCTTTCTTCCCCGAGCAAGCGTTTAGGGAGGGTTCAGGAATTTATTATCTAACCAAAAATCAAGTCCATCCCTTAAGGAGGATTTAGGAGGTTTTTTCCATATGAAAACAATCAAAGGACCTGGAATTTTTCTTGCGCAATTTATGGGTGATAGTGCTCCTTTCAATGATCTTACAAGTATTTGCAAATGGGCAAAAGATTTGGGTTTTGTTGGCGTACAACTGCCAGCATGGGACGCCCGTTGTATAGATTTAAAAAAGGCAGCGGAAAGTAAAGCGTATGCTGACGAATTGAAGGGCCAGATTAATGAGTGCGGACTTGAAATAACTGAATTATCCACCCACTTGCAGGGACAACTGGTAGCAGTGAATCCAGCTTATGATGCTATGTTTGATGCTTTTGCTCCGAAAGAAGTGCATGGCAATTCTACAGCAAGAACTGAGTGGGCGGTGCAACAGGTAAAGTACGCTGCGCAAGCATCACAAAACTTAGGCCTGGCGGCAAGTGCAACTTTTAGCGGTGCCTTGCTTTGGCATACTGTATATCCCTGGCCTCAAAGACCTGCCGGCCTGGTTGAAATGGGATTTGCAGAGTTGGCAAAAAGATGGTTGCCGATTCTAGATACTTATGATGAATGTGGAGTAGATCTTTGTTACGAGATACATCCCGGAGAAGATTTGCACGACGGTGAAACCTATGAAATGTTTTTGGAACAGGTGAATAACCATAAAAGAGCCTGTCTTTTATACGATCCATCTCACTTTGTGTTGCAATGTCTCGACTACCTTACTTATATCGATTATTATCATGATCGCATTAAAATGTTTCATGTAAAAGATGCAGAGTTTAATCCAACTGGCAAACAGGGCGTATACGGGGGGTATCAGAGTTGGGTAAAACGGGCAGGAAGGTTCCGCTCTTTGGGAGATGGCCAGGTAGATTTTAAGAGTGTATTCAGCAAGCTTACCGCTTATGATTATGCCGGATGGGCGGTAATGGAGTGGGAGTGTGCTCTAAAACATCCTGAAGAAGGAGCCAAAGAGGGTGCAGTTTTTATAAAGGATCATATTATAAGAGTGACCGAAAAGGCATTTGATGATTTTGCAGGAGCAGAAAATGAAGACCAGCTCAACAGAAGTATTTTAGGACTAGCATAGGTATTAAAATTATTAAATTTAAAAGTTTACCATGAAAAAAGTATTTGTAATTCTTGCATTAAGTACTGCTGTTATTAGCTGTGGCAGCAATGATAGCAACGCAGGAAAGGAAGCCAGTAAGGACGAAGCAAAAGATGTGGCAAAAGCGCCTGCACCAAAAAGTGCCGATTATCAAAAAGGCCTTGAACTGGTTGCAAAAAGCGATTGTTTCACTTGCCATGCTGTAAAAGAGAAAAAGATAGGACCTGCTTACCAGGACGTTGCTGCAAAATATCCGGCAACTGATGAAACAATAGAAACTTTGTCTAACAAGGTTATTAAGGGTGGATCAGGAAACTGGGGTCAAATTGCAATGTCACCACATCCGCAATTGGCTAAAGAGGATGTAAAGACAATGATTAAGTATATTTTAGAATTGAAGAAATAGTGTTGTGCGCGGTCATCACTACAAGAAATAATAAAACATAATCGAGCAGTGTGAAAGAATAGGGAGCCTTAGAAAGCTTCCTATTTTTTTACCGCACCTGCCCATCCCCTCTTACTATCCACTTCTCCGTTACCAGCTTTTCCAGAGCAAAGGGTCCTCGTGCATGTAGCTTTTGAGTAGAGATTCCTATTTCCGCTCCAAGCCCAAATTCTTCTCCGTCTGTAAAACGGGTGGAAGCATTTGCATAGACTACAGCGGAATCTACCTCCCTTAAAAAC
>JALYZZ010000444.1 GCA_030948675.1 Bacteroidota bacterium
CACCATTCCGGCCACACCTTCATGATCAATGGTAGTTCCGGCAATGGTTAACCCATTGGACGAATTTGTTTTAATCGTTGCTTTCGGTTCGGGAGTTGAAAAGGAGGCTGTAAATGATAAGCTGTGAGGTTTACTTGCCGTCAGGTGCATAACAATGAGCCTGTCCGGAAAAGATGCGATGACTTCTCTTGTAAAAACAATATCGCCCACTTTGTAAGTCGTTTTTTGAATAGCGTTTTGAATATCAAGTTCACGATAATAATTTGAATAGTTTTGATGTCCATCAAATGAGAGCAACAGGTTTCCCAGCGGCTCAAACATTTGCCCCTGCGACTTCTTACTGATGATAACCCTGTTGGCCAGAGTCTCCGCTTCCTTTTGTTTGCCCGCAAAAATTAACCTTCTTATTTCAGCCAAAGAATCTAAAGCCAGTGGATTATCATTCCGGTTTGGGCTCCCGCTCCAGAGAGTATTTTCATTAAGCTGAATATTTTCAGTATCTACATTTCCATACACCATCGCGCCCAGCATTCCGTTCCCGATCGGCAAGGCATTTTCCCACGTATCGCCCGCAGGTTTATTGTACCATAATTTCAATCCTGTCCTGTCCTGGCTAAAACCATCTACTGCTGTGAAAAGTAAAAAAAAGAGGAATAGTTTCTTCATAGGCACATAAAAAGGATTTGACATCAGTCTCAAGAACATAATATAAATAAACATCCTATTAATAGTTTTCGTTAAAAAAGCAATCCCAAACTTGTGCGGTATCAAACTCAAGGCGGATGATATTCAAGGAAAAATCCTGTATCTCCACATGCCATTAACATGCAATGTAAAAAAAAAATTTGACATGTAACCGATTGCATAATTATAGAAAAATCCCTTACTTTAGCTGCTTAAACGATTGTTTTATAAATTAATACGGATGACTTTGAAATCAGGCACCCTCTTTCAAAAGTAACGGCTAAGCGAGTTTTAAAGCTTGGCAAAAAATTTAAATATTTAAAGAAAGAATAATGTGCATGCGGGCGAATCGGGAAGATTACTGTAAGCTATCTGGAAGACCGCTTAAGGCTGAGTTTGTAGCTAACAAAAATTGCATCTAGGTGAAAAGTTCTGACACGAGCGTGGATTGGATAATTTTTAAGAAAAAATAATAGTTTGATGTTATAATCAAACTCAAAAATGAAAATAATTTTAAGATACATAACGGATAAGCATAGACGATTTTTTCTTTTAGAAGGACAGGTTATTTTTCACTGCTGATCGTTCATCCAGCACTCGCGCATTTACCTTTTTACTATAAAACAACTTTACATGAAAAAAGTATTATTGAATTTCCTCGTGGCTTTACCTTTCTCAGCATTTGCGCAAAATGCAACTATTAAAATTGATGTGACCCGCACGATTGGCCAAATTGATCCAAAAATCTATGGCGTCTTTATGGAACCTATTCACTTCAATGGCCGCCGGCTGGGATTGTCTGATTCTGTTGATTTCAATACGCTTTATGGTACTTTATATGACCCTTCTTCGCCATTGGCTAATGCCGATGGTTTCCGTAAAGATTACATTGATGCCATGAAAGAACTTAAGGTTACCAACATGCGCTGGCCCGGTGGAAATTTTTTAATGGGGTACGACTGGAAAGATGGGATCGGTCCGAAAGACCAGCGGCCAACGCGTGTAAACCTTGCCTGGGGCGGTGTTGATAATAATCACGTTGGCACAGATGAATGGTTTAAACTGAACAAATCTATCGGCAGTGAAAATATTTTAGCCGTTAACCTTGGCCTTGGCTCCATCTTAGACGCTGCTTACTTGGTTGAATATTGTAATTACAAAGGAGGTACCTATTATTCTGATTTACGTGCAAAGAATGGTCATCCTCAACCATACGGCGTGAAGATTTGGGATTTGGGAAATGAAGTAGATGGTAAGCCCTGGGAGTTAGGACACAAAAATGCAGAAGACTATATTGAAATTGCCCGCGAAGCCGCTAAAGCGATGTCTTCAGTCGATAAGGACATCGAATTTGTAGCATGTGGTTCTTCCTGGTATAGCAACCCCAATGGTTGGGATAACTGGAATCGCAAAATATTAAACGGCCTCGGCGATAAAATAAAATATTTGTCGATTCACAGCTATTGGGAAAGTTCTCCTGACTATTACACCAATATGGGAGCTGGCGCTAAGATTTTTGATAACCGCATAAAGATTACTGCAGGTGAAATAGAAGCCGTATCTAACACGCAGGGATATAAAAAACCTATCTATCTTTCGGTAGATGAATGGGGCGCTTTTGCAAGAAATTTCCTGAGTGTATTGCCGATTGCGCAGTGCCTCAATTCTTTTGTACGCCACGCTGATGTAGTTAAGATGGCGAACTTTACCATGCTCACTTCTTTACTCTCCAACGATCCACTAAAAGGAACTTTTAAATCTCCCGTGTTTTATACTTTCAAATTATTTTCAAATAATTGCCTGGGCACTTCGGTAGATACTTATGTAGCCTGCGATACTTTCAATACTGAACAGTACAAAGGAATTCCTTATCTCGATGTGACAACTGTTTACTCGAAAGAAACAAATACAGCCTACATCAATGTGATAAATAGAAATGAGGATAAAAATATTACGGCTGATATTATTAGTAACTCCGGAGATTTTTCCGGTAAGGGAGAAGCAAGCGTAATAAATAGCAACGACCTTAAAGCGCCATTTACTATAGACAAGCAGTCGCAATATATTCCTGTTACAAAAGACGTGAAGGTTTCGGGAAATAAGTTAACTTATAGTTTTCCTGCACATTCATTTACGCAGATAAAAGTGGCTATTAAGGCCAATAAATATTCTTAAAAAT
>JALYZZ010000354.1 GCA_030948675.1 Bacteroidota bacterium
GTGGTGTAGAGGTAGGTATCATTTTTGCACTTAATTATGTGTATAATGCTGTTTCTTCAATTTCACTAACCTTGTGACTGTGTTAATGAACCTGTAAGGTTAGGTGATTTGCCTACCTCTTTCCTAATTGTTACCGTATACAAAACGACTTTTTCTATAGACAAATACAAAAACGTAGACAAAAAAGCGGAAAACGTAGACAGCGGTGACTGCTTGCATCGGCGAAGTATAGAAGCAGGAGGCTAAATAAATTCTGCAAACTCTGGGTCGTCTATCAGATTTGGGTGCTTTTTACGTAATCTGTAGCGGCTTGTGCGAACCGATTGAAGCGAAATGCCCAGCATAGCAGCCATTTCGAGGGAAGAAATTTGCAGCTTGCAAAGCGATAGTACTCGTGTTTCCCCGTGACTTAATCCAGGGTAACGATGATGAAGACTGGTAAAGAACTCTGGATGAACAAGGGTAAACAAGGTTTTAAATTCCTGCCAGTCATTTTCTGTTAGTAATGGATGATCAGTTAGTCTTTGTACAGAATATTTCTCTGTCTGTTTATTATCTACCCCATTTTCCTGGCTTTTCTCAATTGTAGCTTCTATCCGCTCAATTATCTTGTTTTTTTCTTTTATAGCATCCAGGTACGCCTCCAATTGTGCTTCTGCATGCAACAGCTTTTCCTCTTTCCCACGCTGCTGGTGCTGAAATAACGTTCTTTCCTTTTTGCGCTGTCTAACAAAATAAGCAGTAACACTTAGCAGAAGAAGCACCGAGAAGGCTACAATAAGATCACGTGTCAAACGCAGCCTACCTTTTTCCAGTTCCTTCGTGTGCCGCTCAACTACCGCTTTTTCGTCTTTAAATTGTAAGGCTATCGCTTTAAAAAGAGCCACATCTTTTCCAGGCTTCAGGGAGTCGCGCAGTTGTAGCAGCGAGTCCTGGTAAAGCAAGGCCATCTCGTAATTACCTGTTTTTTTATAGTAAAAAGATTTTGTTGCATAATATTCGCGACCAAAGCTGCTCCAGATCCAATCAGGTTTAAAGAGAAGCGCAGAGTCAAGGTAGCGATCTGCCTTGCTAATGCTGTCAAGATGCAGCAAGGCGTTAGCAATGTACACACACGAAATGGCACAATTACTTGCTGCAGTATCTTTATTTATTGCAACATCAGTATAAAGGTATGGAAGTGCTCTGCTATAATACCCTTGCAGGCGAAGCGTATTGCCGTAGTTGCCACTGGCAATACCGGTATAAACCGTGTTGCCGGTTTGACGGGCCCAGTAGAGCGATTTAAGAAATATGTCCTGCGCTTTTTGCAACTCGCCAAACTTGAGGTAAGTAACACCAAGGTTGTTATAATCAAAAGGAAGAAATTGTTCATTTTGCGGATGATTATTTTTAATCTGGTGCTCTAAAGTGCGAATTGCAGACGGATAATCACCCACCTGGTAATAGAGACGAAAGAAATTAAAAGAATAGAAACCTATTAAAGGAACTTTATCATAACCAAGACTTTCAAAAACGTCGTTAGCATTAATATAGTAGTAGAACGACTTCTCGAAATCGCGCCGTGCATAGTACATGGAACCCAGAAAGAAATAGCAGGATCCCTTTATTTCTGGGTATGGCGATGTTTCGAAATATTGCTTTTTCGCAAGCAAAAGCCGCTCTGCATCGGCTGAACTGCGTTTATAGGATAGGAAAACCGTTTGAAAAAGTTCTGCATACCATACAAGTTTTTTGTCTCCCTGTTTCCATGCCATAGTCCGTACACTGTCCATTGTCCTGAAAAGGTGGGGGCTATCAAGATGACTCAAGTTCCGGGTGCAAAAATCAAAAAGATGTTGCGGTTTTTCGTCAACAGGGAAAGTCTTTATTTGCAATGCCTGCGTTTGTCCAACTATTTGCAAGAGCAGGAGCAGAACAGTAAAACATACACTAAGGAAAAACCTCTTCATAGATCAGGTATTAAGCATTAGGATGTTTAGAAGAAGTTAGCAATGCTGCAGAACAGAATGGAGGAGCACTTTGTGTTAGAACAGCTTAAAGCTATAGAAAAAAGAGCTTTCGAGCAATAACAAGTGATTACCTGACTACAAATTCGCACATATTTGGATTATTTAAATTCATGTTTCTTAATGGTGATAAACAGTAACATAGCTGGCTTCAAGTGGCATGGCTACTTGTTAAGGAACAAGTTTCGGGTCTTAGCCTAAAGCAACTTTTCCAGTTTTTAATGGTGCCAATAATGCATTTCTTATATTATCAGCATCGAGAGTTTTGCCACTTTACAATGAATGCAGATTGATGGTCAATAAACAGAATGGCTTCGAAGGAATTGGGATGATTTGCGTGTTATTCTGAATTCCTTGAACCAGTTTAAAAATTCTTTTGGCTTTTACGATATAACCCCTAACTTTTTTAAGAAGTATGAAACATGGATGCTTAACAACGGTAATACAAAAACGAGGTTTCAAAAAAAAGCAACAATTGTAATTTATTGTAATGCAAAGGGAAGCAGTAGAATTCTTTTGCCCGTTTACGTAAGATTATAGCGGAACTAAGTTCGTGGCAAATGGAAACTGTCCTAATGACCTGCTTGCTTTTCTGGTAATAAAAAAGCCTGCCCCAAATTAGGTAGCAGGCCATCCCCCAAATCTGATCGGTGTAAGCACTTTTTGCGCAATGCTAAAAAAGGAAGCGCCGGCAGGATAAGAAAGTGTATTGTTTTAATTAGTTTCTTCAATATGGTATAGTCGTTTTATTATCCTTTACGCCCGTATCGGTCCATAAAGTTGTAACTATTGCCGCCAGTTGTTGAGACATTGTTGCCAACTC
>JALYZZ010000446.1 GCA_030948675.1 Bacteroidota bacterium
TGATGAGTGTGGCGTCTGCTAAATATGATTTTTCAAGATTTGGTTTTGAAGTGGCGCGGGCAACACCAAGGCAAGCTGATGTAATCATCATAGCCGGAACCATCGTAAACAAAATGGCGCCGGTACTAAAAAGACTATACGACCAAATGGCCGACCCTAAGTACGTAATCGCGATGGGCGCATGTGCCATCAGCGGCGGACCTTTTTTTTACAACACCTATTCGGTCGTAAAAGGAGCCGATCATATCATTCCGGTAGATGTATATATACCCGGTTGTCCTCCACGTCCTGAGGCACTGCTGCACGCACTGATTTCCCTTCAGGAAAAAATTAAAAGCGGGCTAACGAAAGAACAGATCAAAGCGGAAACACTGCAGCCATGACCAACGAAGAAATTAAAGAGTTTATATCTGGAATACTTCCCGCAGCAATCTTTGATGAAACAGGGGAGTGGTTGAATATTCAAATTGAACCTTCTGAATGGAAGCGCGTGGCAAAGCTGTTACGCATTCCTCCTTTCAATTTTGATTACCTTTTTTGTGTTACCTGCATTGACTGGAAGACGTTTATGACAATTGTGTATCATTTATCCTCTACCATACACAGACACACCATTGTTGTAAAAGCAAAAGTTGACAGGGCAGACCCAAGGATTGAAACAGTCTGTGATATATGGAGAACCGCAGAGTTTCAGGAAAGAGAAGTATATGACTTATTTGGAGTAAGATTTACCAATCATCCGGATTTGAGAAGATTGATATTAACGGATGACTTTGACGGTTTCCCTCTGAGAAAAGATTACGATGACCCGATTAATATGATAAAGCTGTAGAGCCGTAGAGAGGCATTCCGAAGGGCAAAAGAATAAAAAAGCATGTACACCGAAACACAAATAGTTGAAAGGTCTGCAGTAATAGATCCGGTTTTAGGACGGGCTGAAGAGGAGCTGGTAATCAATATTGGCCCCCAGCATCCAGCAACACACGGGGTGCTACATCTTGTTGTGACGTTGAATGGTGAAACCATCAAAAAGGTGGAACCGCATCTTGGTTACATACACCGCTCCATAGAAAAAATGTGTGAGAGCCTTAGTTACAGACAGTTTATTTATGTTACCAGCCGAATGGATTATTTATCCGCACATATTAACAATCTCGCATGCGCGATGACGGTTGAAAAAGCTTTGCAGATAGAAGTTCCTGCAAGGGCACAATACATACGAGTGCTGATGTGCGAGCTCACACGGATTGCATCGCACGAGCTATGGTGGGGAGCTTTGGCAATGGATTTGGGCGCTTTCACTCCTTTCTTCTACGCCTTTCGTGAAAGAGAAACGATTAACGACATTATGGAGCAAACCTGCGGTGCGCGGCTTACAATGAATTACATGGTACCCGGTGGTGTGATGGCTGATATTCATCCATCTTTTCAACAAAAAGTAAAAGACTTTATTAAACTATTTAGATCAAATATTGATGAATATGATGAACTCGTAACTGGCAATGCTATTTTTCAAAGCCGGATGAAAGGAGTTGGGTATTTATCCAGGGAAGATGCTATTTCTTACGGATGTACCGGCCCTGTAGCAAGAGGCAGCGGCGTTAGCTGTGACATTAGAAAGATCTATCCATACGCTCTTTACAAGCAGGTTAAGTTTGATGAGGTATTAGAAACCGCCGGAGATTCTTTTGCCCGCTACATGGTACGAATAAGGGAAATGAAAGAGTCGATAAAAATGATAGAACAATTGATCGACAACATTCCCGAAGGTGAATACCAGGCCAAGACAAAAGCTGTGCTGAAACTGCCAAAAGGAGAATTTTATACACGGGTAGAAACTGCAAGAGGCGAGCTTGGAGTGTACATTGTAAGTGAGGGTGGAACGACTCCTTACCGCATTAAATTTAGGTCGCCCGGGTTTTCAAATTTGTCGGCGCTCGAACACATGACCAAGGGAGGCAAGCTGGGTGATTTAATGGCCACAATGGGAACGCTTGATTTAGTGATACCAGATATAGACAGGTAGAAGATTTAAGGGTGGAAGGTTTAAGGTTTAAAGTTTAAGGTCTAAGATAAAAGTTGGGTGCAAAAACTAAAACATGTTGAGTTTACAAAGTATAACAAACAGTGTACAAACTTTTTTACACAGTCACTTCGCTGGGGGTTGGGTACTGTTTTTTGAAAGCCTCATTGTTATTTTTTTAGCCATTACCTTGTTTGCAACACTGGGGCTGTTGCTGGTATGGATGGAGCGAAAAGTGGCAGCCCACATGCAAATTCGACTTGGACCAAATAGGGTAGGACCAATGGGTATATTTCAAACCTCTGCCGATACGTTGAAGCTAATTTTAAAAGAAGGACTAACGCCTGATGGGGCGGACAAATTTCTTTTCAACCTTGCACCGTTTGTGGTGATGATCGTGGCTATGCTACTGCTCGCACCCGTTGCTTTTGCAAAAGGTTTTCAGGTGTGGGATATTAATATTGGTGTATTATATATATCGGCCGTTTCATCTCTTTCAGTCATCGGGATTTTAATGGCGGGTTGGGCAAGTAACAATAAGTACTCTTTGCTTGGCGCTATGAGAAGCGGCGCTCAGATAGTTAGTTACGAATTATCAGCGGGCCTCTCTATTCTAACTGTTGTTGTTTTAACTGGTAGCTTGCAGATCGGAGATATCATCAGTAGTCAGCAAAATGGATGGTGGTTGTTTAAAGGACACATTCCCGTTATCATTGCCTTTGTCATTTTTCTTATTGCGGCAACAGCAGAGACAAACAGGGCGCCTTTTGATTTGGCAGAGGCAGAATCCGAGCTTACAGCGGGGTTTCATACAGAGTATTCAGGAATGAGATTCGCTTTGTTTTTTCTTGCAGAGTATATTAACATCTTTATCGTTTGTGCTATCGGCGCTACCCTTTTTCTGGGCGGCTGGATGCCACTGCATATAGGCACCTGGCAAAGCTTTAATCATATTATGGATTATATTCCATCATCGCTATGGTTCTTCGGCAAAACGTTCTTACTAATTTTCGTGATTATGTGGTTTAGGTGGACTTTTCCGAGATTAAGGGTAGATCAATTACTAAATTTAGAATGGAAGTATTTGTTGCCAATCAGTTTGTTCAACCTATTGCTGGTGACGGTTGTGGCAATTATGGGTTGGTATTTTTGAGTAGGACATATTGTTGACCGGCCAGTGAAATAAGTGGTAGACATGGTTACGTCATTATCATACTTTAACTTATTAAAATTATTTGTTCAACAAGGCGTGAAGAGACCACCGCTTCGTCATGGCGAGGAGGAACGACGAAGCAGTGTGCGCTGGAAATTAAATAAAAGTGGAAAATTAGAAGGCGGATTGCTTCGTTCCTCGCTATGACGAATCGCAAGATGAACAGAGATAAGATGTCCGTGACATAAAAAACTTAAAACAAAAAAATGTTCTTAAAAGAATACTTTTCGAATATATACAATGCAACAAAATCATTGCTAACCGGGATGAAGCGGACCGGTTATTATTTTGTTCATCCAAAAGAAATAATTACTGAGCAGTACCCTGATAACCGGGATACTTTAAAGATGGCGGAGCGCTTTCGTGGTGAAGTGATTATGCCGCACGATGTAAACAACGAGCATGCCTGCACCGGCTGTACAGCTTGTGAACTTGCATGCCCAAACGCGACTATAAAAATCATTACAAAATTTGACGTAACACCTGAAGGCAAAAAGAAAAAAGCACTCGACACATTTGTATACCATTTAGAATTGTGTACCATGTGCAATTTGTGCGTAGAAGCTTGCCCGACAGATGCAATCAAGATGGGACAAAACTTTGAGCATAGCGTATACGACAGAAGTATGTTGCTTAAAAAATTAAATAAGCCGGGTTCAAAGATCAGGGAGGGAGTGGAGTAGCTTTTTTAAAAAAGATTGAGGGTTTAGAGTTTACCGTACCAAAACACAAAACAGTTTTAATGAGTGCATCTGCTTTTATTTTTTATGCCATTTCTGCTTTCATTTTAGCAGCAGGAGTTTTGGCTGTAACGTCTACAAAAATATTCCGTTCTGCAATCTGTTTACTTTTTACGTTGGTAGGCATTGCAGGCTTGTACTTTTGGATGGATGTAGAATTTATTGCAGCAGTACAAATAGTTGTATACGTTGGTGGTATTGTGGTGCTTATTATTTTTTCTATTTTTCTTACCCAGGAGTCGGGAAAGGAAATGCCGAAGCCTCTATTAAGGCGAACTATCTTCTCTGTCTTAGCCACCTTATTTGGTTTTGGCTTTACTTATAACCTGATCACTGGTTACCGTTTTCCTGCAAACGGTGCAGCATCCCTCAATGTTTCAGTCAGTGAAATTGGCACTCAAATGCTAAGCACGACAGCGCATGGATATATTCTTCCCTTTGAAGTAGTGAGTATGCTGTTGTTATCAGCAATGATTGGTTGTATAGTAATTGCAATGAAAACACCAGAACAAAAGCCACCCGAAGCAACGCCAATAACTGAAGAGAATGTAGCGGATGTTCCTTCTCCAACGGTTGTTATTATTCCGCCAGTAACTGAACCATTAATAACTGAGGAGGTATACAATGAATGATGTACCCTTAACCCATATTCTTTTTGTTAGCACTGCATTGTTCTTTATTGGCATGTACGGCCTTTTTACCCGTAGAAATATCATTACAATGCTAATGTCAATAGAGCTAATGCTCAATAGTGTCAACATCAATTTTGTCGCTTTTAATAAATACTTATATCCAGCGAATCTGGATGGTGTCTTCTTTACCATTTTCATTATTGCGATTGCAGCGGCAGAGGCGGCGGTTGCAATAGCGATTATAATAAACCTGTTTAGGAGCCATACATCCATTGACGTAGATGACGCTGCGGAATTAAAATTTTAAGCGTATTGTTATTTTCCCAAAAAGAAGAAAAAACGAAATGTGTGCCATATGAATTACGTTGTTCTTATACCACTAATACCCCTTGCCACCTTTGTTTTGCTTGGGCTGTTTGGAAGAAAATATTTTAGCCGGTCTTCAGGAGTTATAGGCACAACAGGCTTACTTGCTTCGACAGTGCTTTCACTGTTTACAGCGTATCATTATTTTTTTGTAAATGGAAAGGTGGATGGAGTATTCCAAAAGATCGTTGCATTAAAATTTACGTGGCTTCAATTCTCGTCAAATGTTTCTATTGATA
>JALYZZ010000395.1 GCA_030948675.1 Bacteroidota bacterium
TGTCTAAGGTTGCATAACCAAAGTCGAGAATACTTGAATCGGGAAACACGAATAAGAATAAACCCATCAGCAGCAGGAAAAGGATGATAGCGATATAACCTGTAAGGCTGCTAAAAAACTGCCGGCACTCTTTCATGCAAATAATCCACATAAAATCAAAACTAAGAATAATACGGGCAATGAAATTATAGAGATAGGTATTTTATGTTAAGAAACCCCTACCCACGGAGCTTTTCTTGCCTTACTGCATTTTACGAATCGGCAGTTTATTTAACTGTGCAGAAAAAGATGTTACCAATTCATCACAATGATGATCAATAGCACTGCGGATCAAATTAACATTATTGGCAATTGTGCCTCCTGGTAATCTCAACAATATTGCTCCAATATTGCTACTTTTGCTTCGGTTAAATATATTCGTTTACCAAGAACAATTTTTGTAAAATACGATTAAACCAAATTATTTAATCTATCAAAAAGAGAATGATAAAGTACGAAATATTCGCCTTCGCATAAATTTACTTATCGGTTTCAATCTTCTTCAAAATATATCCCTTTAACTGGTAATTGGTAAGAACCGTTTGCGCGGACAGCGCGACCTTTACCCAAGGCAACATCTCCTCCCTTTTTACGTCAAAGAAATACATCGCCTGTCCACATGCCACAAACTTTACTCCCGCTGCTAAAAGTTCATTAAACACAGGATTATTAGGATTGTCGACCTTGTACTTTTCTTTATAGGCAGCATTATTATAAAACGATTTTAAAACCGCTCCATGGGCAACTACCACAACATTCATCTTCTCTTTAGGTATTCCCGCTGCAATATGAATATTTACTAACCTGCCAACCTCTGCGATTGCATCATTTATATCTTTTGCCCCTGCAGAGTCTTTCATACCTGTCGTTACTTCCATCAATAGTTTGTACTGCTGTTGTAAATCCGGCTTTTCATCAATATTGTTCACAGGTATAACGCCAGACCATTTACTACTCTTGATGAGAGGGTAAGTAGCTTTTGAAAGAAAAGCTTTTTCTATTGAGTCTCTGAATGCAGCCGCCTTTGCTTTAGAAAGACTGTCGGCAGCAGTCCCATTATCTTTATTAGCGCTTTGTGAATATACCAAAGCTGGCACCAGTAGCGTGGTAAGTAATACCGAAAGTAGTTTTTTCATTGTGGCAGTTTTTAGAAAAATAATAAAACTGACAGAAATTTCAAACTGGTGAAACAATTATAGCTTGCATTTAAACTACAAACTGGCACCATTTTACAAGTTGCAGGAGATAAGAAATACAAAATTTCTGTAAGGACGCTACAGATTTAGATATTACAAAATTTTAAGAAAATGTTAATCGTTATCAGGTTGGCTTAGTTGTTGAAGGAAACGAAAAGGAATTGAACAAGATTATTTACTAACAAAAAAAATTAATTATGAAACAGATTTCTAAAGGTCTGATGTTTAAATCCTTTTTGACCTTTTTAATGCTTGCCTTTTTTCAAACTATTATTTATGCCCAGGATAACGGTGGATCAGAATCTGCTTCGGGCTCAAGCACTACTACAAAGTCCGTATCTGTTACTTCTAACGACTGGTATACTTCACCATGGGTATGGGTAGTTGGCGCGGCAGTTTTTATTTTGTTGCTTGTAGCCTTGTTGCGCGGCAGAGGCGATAATGCAACAACTGCCAGCCGCACAGACAGAGTTACGGTAACAAAAACAACATCGGACGACATTGTTTAGCAGACTATTATTCTTCGTTCAATATTTTATCTAAATTCCTCAGCCATAGTTTTCTATGGCTTTTTTGTTGTATTTTAGACTACACCTTTTTCATGCTTCCTTTCTTCACTATATTCCATCGATAAATGCGGTAATAATTTTTTTTAAGTTGCAGGCAAAAAATTATGATTACTCATTTTGTTTATCTATAATTGTAGGTGGCGTATTTTCCAAACTGCTCATTACAAAAGCCAAAACTAATGGAATACACTGTTTTCTGTGTTAGAGCCGTTGCAGCTATTGCTGTTTTTCTTCTTCACCCCTTTTCGTCCGGATATCCTTAAGAGTAATGACAATTTCAAAGCACCTATTGATATAATTAATAAAAGGACTCTTAGACGATGCCATTTAAAAAAATGAAAATTTTCAATAATATTTTATGAACTTCAAAAGACTATCATCGCCCCTTGGCGACATTAAAAATCACTATGATGCTATTGTTATAGGTTCTGGTTATGGTGCCAGTATTGCCGCTTCGCGGCTTTCGAGAGGTGGTAAAAAAGTGTGTCTTCTTGAACGCGGTAAGGAGTTTTTGCCAGGCGAATATCCAAGAACGAACCTGCAGGCAGCCAAAGAAATGCAGTTCGATCTTCCGGGAAAACATCTGGGACCTAAAACAGGTTTGTATAATTTTCATATGAACGATGATATCAGCGTTTTCAATGGTTGTGGACTGGGAGGTACTTCCCTGGTTAACGCAAACGTATCACTGATACCCGAAAAAAGAGTGTTGGAGCATGCGGAATGGCCGACTGCCCTGAAAGAAGACCCGGACTCGTACTGGAGAAATATTGAAAGAGCGAAGCACATGCTTCAACCCAACCCATACCCTGAAGGGCAAAACGGATGGCCAAAACTGCCAAAAGCAGAAGCAATGAAAAAGTCTGCTGAAGGAATGGGGCAAAAAGCAAGGTATCTTGACATTAACGTAACGTTCAAAGATGGCAAGAACAATGCTGGTCAAGA
>JALYZZ010000457.1 GCA_030948675.1 Bacteroidota bacterium
TTTTTTAAAAATCCGAATCAATGTATCTTACTCATCCGGCTTTTGTACCTCAGTTTTTTTACTATTATTGAAAATTGTCGCCAGCTTCATACCGGCATAAATGCCTTTGTTGAACTTATTGCCGAGAATAATGATGGTGGCGGTATCAGCTACAAGACGGGTAAAACAGGTATTATTGCCATGCCACCAGCCATTGTGATACACAATTTTTGTAGCATTAGGCATGATCATTAACCGCCACCCTAAACCATAGTTGTGCATAGAAGGCCGTTCATTGCTATTTGGTTGTGTTGCTTCTTCGTAAGTTGCTTGCGAAACAATTCTGTTACTATATATTGCTTTATCCCACAAAAGCATGTCTCTTGGCGTACTGTAAACATTCTTATCGCCATAGACACAATCCATTGGCTCAAGAGTAAAAGGCCTGTTATTGTACTGGTAACTTGGATGATAATCGGCTGAGTCTTTTTTTGAAAAAACAAACGTATGCGTCATACCGAGGGGAGTAAAAATGGTGTTCTTCAGATAGTCAGGAAAAGGCTGTCCTGAAACTTTTTCTACGATTAATGCCAGCAGCGCGTAGTTAGTATTGCAATAATGGAAGCCACGATTTGGATAATTGTATATCGGCGGCTTTTTTTCCTGCATAAACTGCAGCATGTCGGTGTTGGTTGCAAGCCGATGTTTCCATTCCGGATCTGCGGGCATAAAGTACACGTAGTTAGGCAAGCCACTTCTATGACTCAGCAACATTCTGACTGTAATACCCAAATAGGGAAATTGAGGGAAAAAAACCTGGAGGGAATCGTCCAGGTTTAATTTCCTTTCTTCACTCAATTTCATAATTGCCATACCGGTGAATGTCTTAGACGTAGAGGCAAGGTGAAAAGGAGTGTTGGGGCTAATAGTATCTTTCGTATGCAGGTCAGAAAAGCCGTGATAATCTTCGAAGAGAATCTCGCCGTTTTTGGCAACCAGTATGCTTCCGTTAAAACCATGATTGCCCAGCATTGAGTCATACATTCTTTTAACGGCTGCGGCATAGTTTGCTTTTTCTTCACCTGACAAGGTGCGGTAGTGAAATTCCTCAGATTCAGCAATAGCATCCGGCTTGACTTTTACAGAAGAATGTTTGCATGAGCATAAACAAGCAAAAGCAACAATATATAATAGATTTTTCAAAAAAGTACGTTTTTAAACTCGACAAAAATAGGTAATCACATAAACGTTTTTTCACCAATAAAATTTTACTTGATAACATTTTCCATCTGCCGTAGTTATTAACTTTTTTGCAGAAGTAAGTGCAGAAAAAATAAATGACCTGCCTTAATGCCCCGGTACACGCACGCACTCTACCCAAAACTTTCCAATCTTCTTCATTTTCTCACACCATTCAACCAAATTGTCCGGTTTTGATATGAAACAGCTTGCACCCAATTGGTAAGCTTTTTCTATGTCTTTTGGCGCAGTAGATGTAGAAAAAATTACTACCGGTATTTTGCGAAACACATCGTGGGTTTTTATTTCTTTTAATGCCTCAAAGCCACTTTTTCGCGGCATATTTAAATCAAGCAAAATAAGCTGTGGAAGATTTTTTGAATCGGCTTCCAGATGGTCCATTAAAAACTGGCCGTCGTATGCCTCATTGATCTGTACCGGCAATTTATTCTCAATAAAACAGTCTTTAGTCAACTGTACGTCATCGGCGTCATCGTCAGCAATTAGTATCTTAAAAGGAGTAATTAGGGTTTGTATCATTTACATCAAATTTTAAACGGGCGTTAGTGTTATTACCGCCCTACAAAAATCCTATTTAAATGGTAGAATAAAAAAATGAATTAAATTGCCGCTTTTTACACTAAGAGGAGAGAAAGGGTTACAACTGCTTTCTTTGACCACAAAAACCGAAAAGGGTTCAATGAATACACAAATAACCAGTTATCCAAAAGAGAGGATCCATATTTTACTGCTTGAAAACATTAGTCCGAATGCTACCAAGGTTTTCAAAAATAATGGCTATAGTAATGTTCAAACAATTGCAGGTGCTTTATCTGAAGATGATTTAATAAATGCAGTTAAGGACGTTCATTTATTGGGTATTAGAAGCAAAACCAAGGTTACGGAAAGAGTACTTGCCGCAGCCAAAAAACTGCAGGCTATTGGTTGTTTTTGTATCGGCGTCAACCAGGTCGACTTGCAGGCAGCAACAAAATTTGGCGTTACCGTTTTTAACGCTCCATATAGCAATACACGGAGC
>JALYZZ010000433.1 GCA_030948675.1 Bacteroidota bacterium
CCAGAGGGGGTCTATTTCCCCGTATTCGAGCTTTGAGAGTTTGGGTAGTGGCTATCGCTTCATTTAGGTCCTTTGTAAAAGCAGGCAACGCGGCTTTGCTTCTGTTAATAAACCCAACACCCAGGTAAGCATCTAATATCTGGTAGCGAAGTGCTTCAAAAAAAGTTTGATTATCATTATTGGTAAGAATGGTTATTCCTAAATTTTCTTCAGGTACAAAACAGGTATTGGTTACAAAACCATCTGCACCACCGGTATGAAAATAAATTTGACGGCCATTATAATCTGCCATAAAAACACCTAAGCCGTACCCCTGAAAATGAATAGGATAAATGCTTGATTTCTGACTTCTTATGATTGTATTTGTTTCACGGGTTTTTTGCAAAACGGCCCAGGGGAAAATTCTTTTACCGGCATATCTGCCGCTATCCAATTGCATCAGCAACCAGTGGCTTAAGTCGTTGACATTGCTAACAATGCTACCGGCCGGTCCCAAATTATCTACATTGTCATAAGGCAACCTGGTAAGTTTACCAGTGAAGCTGGTAGTGTATGGGCGCGACGCATTTACGCGATCACTTATGCCGTTACCCAGCGTGTAAGTATTACTCATGCCCAGGGGTATCAGAATGCTGTCATAAATATATACTTCCCATGGCTTTCCGCTAACTACCGGTATTACTTCTCCTGCTGTTACAAAGCAGCTATTACAGTATCCATATGTTTGCCTGAAAATTCCTGCAGGTTTTAGTAACCGCATTTTATTTATGATCTCATGTCTGCTGAGGTTACTGTTCCAAAAAACAAAATCGCCCTGAAAAGTTTTAGTTCCCAGCCGGTGGCTAAGTAAATCCCGGATGGTTACCAGGTCAGTGGTGTTCTTATCATACAGTGTATAACCTTTTATGTATTTGCTTACCTTGTCGTCTATTGATATTTTTTTATTGTAATTCAATTGCGAGAGTGCGGTACCGGTAAATAATTTGCTGTTGCTTGCAATCATAAACAGGGTGTTTTCGTCAACAGGCTCATTGGTCTCCACGTCACGCACACCGTATCCCTTCATCAATACCGTTTTACCGTCTTTTACAATTGCTATGGAAAGCCCCGGAATATTCCAATCTTTGAGTCCTTGTTTAATATAGGCATCCAGGCTGTCAGAAATAAATGAAGGAGTTGTTTGTTGGGCTTTTGCATCAAGAAGGGAAAGCATTAAAAAGCTTGCAACAAAGAAGTGTTTTTTCATTCGGTTCAATTTAAAACGGAAAGTACGAAAAACACTACTGCGACTGCAGTGTTAATAAACAAGCTTTCCGATCTTTCCCTTTTCTCCTGCCAAAAACACTTGCTTGCCTTTGCTTACGATACAAACATTAAAACTTTCAAGACTTGCTTTTTTCCACTCTTTTTGGCCGTTTTCGGCGTAATCAACACCCGTCGGTCCGCATGCAATCAGCGTTTTATCTTTAATAATACGAATGCAGCTTCGGTATCCAAAAGGCGGACCTATAGAAGGGGATCCCCATTTGTTACCCGCATCTGTTGAGTAGTAATAATTGTCAAAATAATCTCTTGGCACTTTATAGTCACCACCTATACAGTAGAACGCTTTTTGTTTATCTGTTGCCATCGAAAAAGTTCCGGCCGTTTCCTTTCCCTGCAAAATCGGAATAGTAACAGATTTACTTTTCTTGCCTTGCCGGCCTACCAGGTATAAATTTGAAATGGAACCACCTGTTACAAAAGCATATTCATAATCAGGATTTTCTAAAAAAGAAATATTAGTACCACTGGCAGAAAAAATAGCTTCTCCGGCTTCCGCCGGTGGCATTTGATACAGTGGTGTTTCTTTCCAGGTTTCACCACCATCGAAAGTGCGAATAATATAAAAAAGCTTTCTTCCAATCGTAAGATTTAAAGGATCACCAATACATATCCCTTCTTTTTCATTTTTGAAATCCATCGCGTCCAGAAACATTCCTTCTGCAGCCCGTTCAAATACTTTCCTCCATGTAGCACCACCATCAGTAGTTTTTACAATATAAGCGGGGTTATCTACTGCCATCGCTATAGCAGTACTGCTGTCAAAAGCATCTATGTCTCTAAAGTCCTTTTTTTCAAATCCGGGCACTATTATCCAGCGCCATGTTTTTCCCGCATCAACTGATTTACCTACCGTGCCATTGCTCCCGCTTACCCAAATAACATCATCAGACGGAATACTCATTCCGCGCAGACTAGTGTTGGTTCCAGTGGCGATTATTTGTACGCCGGGTTGTTGTGCAATAGAAGATTTTTTTAAAAAACAGAGTAGGAATATAACAATAAAGTAAAGCCGCATAGTAGAGGTTTGTGTAAAGTTAGCTGAAGACATTTTGCTCTTTTAACAGAACGAAAGAATAACGCATTTTGTATGTCGATGAGCAAAAAGCCTTGTTGTCGGAATGAAAAAAGGGGCCTGCCATTTTACTGGCAAACCCCATAAAATACCCCCCAGAGTTCAAATGATATATTAAAAAGAATGAGCTAATTCTATCAATACAATAATAGATTAAAGGTGAGTAGTAATTGGAGAAGAAGTTGTCACCCCTGGGTGACAACGGGCAGAAATTTTACAACAGCCCTTCTTTTTTTAAATAAAGTGCTGCTTCAACTGTATTGGTAAACTCAAGATGAAAAAAATCGCGGGCTTTTTTTAGGAAACGGCCATAATATTGATGCAGATCGTCTACCGATACATCTAATAAGTCAGCCAGTTGTTTTTGTGTAATTCCGGGCTGGTAAGCGATCTTTCGGGCGACTTGCATTTCTTTTGGCGAAAACACTTTTAGTTGCAAAAAATGCTCGACCGCCTTTTGAAGAATTTCAATTCCTCTTCCCTCGTCTTCTCCCGTAGCTGTAAAGAATTTTGGGCCCAAAGGTTCACCATCGTATTCATCACTGATGATTGTAAACTCATGTAAACATGCGGTAAGCCGGTTACTTACATCAAATTGAAAAATAGAAGAGATCTTATTTGCAAGTACATAGTGGCCTCTGTAATGCTTTAATGCAATAAGGCTGCTGTAACGCTGCACCATAAAATTAAGAACATACTTGCCACTGCATAGTGTTTCGTAGATATGCAGCGCAATCATTTGAGCAGCTTTCTTTCTGCCGGGATGAAGAATATCAAGGTATTTCTTCATAGTAAAGTCTCGCTCGCTGTAGCCAAGCCAACGTTCAATTCCGTTGGGTTGTTCTATTTCATATTTTTCGAGATTTGTTACAAAAAAGAAACGGCGGCTGCCAATTGTTTCTTTAAGAAAGGCAATTTCTTTTTGCTGTTGATCTTGAGAAACTGCATACTGTATAGGGGGAGGTGGAACAAGCGATATAACGTGAGATTTGAAGACAGGGTAATCGAATAAAGCATTCGTTTTCATAATCTTTAAGGTTAGTTTAGGTGGTTTTCAAAAATCAACGACAATGAAACCGACAGTAAATATCTGATTATTTATAATGCAGCGGCATTAAATTTAAAAACCAGTAATCGTGGTAAAATTGGAAGCCAAAAGCGCTAAAACCAGCACCATAAATCCTGGATTTTTATATCAAAAGCAATTTTCAACTATTAGCTTTTGTAGATCAGTCGCCGTAATGGTTTTGCACGGTGTAGGCTTTTTGTGAAAAAACAAAAATTGTATGCCTGTGCTTACAATTTATATTTGCGTGTTGACCAAGACTGATTGTTTTAACCTTGCTATTACATACGTTTGCTAAATACATTAGCAAGCCAATGCTTAAAAAAGCTTCAGGTAAAACAACTGAAGCACAATTAATACAGAAAAGTGCAGCTTAATTTACAAAGAAAATGGAACTAACGACTTAACGC
>JALYZZ010000442.1 GCA_030948675.1 Bacteroidota bacterium
GACTTACCGTATCAACGACAATAGCAATCTGGCCGAAAACAAGCTGAAGGTGAAGCTGTACTTTTTCAAATCAATGAGTGATGTAACACCGGAGGCATTTGATATTATTGCATCCAGACAGGGAACAATTATAGGTCCGGGCAACACAACTACTGTTGCATTGGCAGCAAGGGCCGCTAAACCACGACCCCCTTGTATTTTTATTGTCAGTCACTAATGTTTTATTTTTTTTACTTTTCCGCCGTTTAATTTTACCTGGTTATGGCGCGGCAAGTAACACTCTTCATACTATTATTTCTGGTTGCACTCATTCCGAGAGGGCAAAAGAAAGAGAAGGCCGAAGATTATAAAGCCATTTATAACACTGCCGAAAGGCTTTATAAATCGCCGAACTCCAATGACAAAACCGATAGTGTAGCGATAGCATCCTACCATCGGGTAATTCAGATACTTTCAAAGTTACTTACGAACGATAGTATACTGTTGAACAGCTACGTTAAGGCGGGAATTCTGGAGATGAGTTATCAGCAGTTTAATGAATCGATTCGCGATTTCAAGGCTGCAATTGTTGTTGGGTATCACAACAAGAGCGTGCCCGACTCCTTACTATTTAAGCCATATTTATACTCCGGCAGTATTTATTACGATCTATTCAACTTCGACTCATCACTTTATTATTACAGGAAAGCTGAGAGAATTGTAGCAACGAATCCAGCAGTTGGTGAAACGGAAAGATTGTATAACAAACTGGGCGTATTATTTTTTGAAACAGGTGATTATAAAAGGAGCATAACCTATTTCGAAAAAGCGCTTTCTATCATTGAAACACGTTCTTCTGCCGGTAACTCTTTTGTCGTTAATTATAAAAATAACATAGCTTCTGCATACCGAAAGCTCCATCGCTTTAATGATGCGCTTAACATTTATAAAAGCCTTCTTTATTACGGTATTAATAAACCTGAACTTCTGCATAATATTGGTGCAACATACCTTGCTGAAGGCGCAGCAAAACAAGCGATAGAATACCTGCGACAAGTAACATATCACAACCAGGTTAAATACAATGACCTGGCTGCAGCGTATCTACAATTACATCAGTATGATAGCGCTTCGTACTTATTAAAACAGGCATCAGCTCTTTACAGAAAAAAATCAAATAAACTGAAGGACAATGATTTTGGCATAACACTAAAACTTGAAGGAGATTTGCTGCTTGCAACACACAAAACAAGGGATGCACTACAAAAATATCAGCATGCTATCGTAGAAATTGACCCAGACTTTACAGACACCGCTGTCGAACGTAACCCAACCATCTTTGCAGGTCTACATAATTCGTTTCTTTTATTTGAGTTGATAAAAGCAAAAGCAAAAGCCTTGAGTAAATATTATGAAGAGACCAACAACATCGAAGATTTGTCGAATGCTTTCACTACGTATTCATCTGCGCTTACCCTGGCAGGTGATGTTGAAAGAACTTATCATTCTGATGAAGCGAAACTATTTTTAGAACAAAATGTAAGTGCTGCTTTTAAAGATGCGGTAAAAGCTGGCTTGCAACTGTTCGGAATCACCAGAAATAAGATGTACTTAAAACAAGCTTTTAGTTTGGCAGAAAACAGCAAAGCATCGATACTCCAAACAGATTTGCAGGAAGCAGCGTTGAATGAAATTGCCAAGCTGCCAAACGCGCTTGTACAGGAACAGAAGACTCTTCAAACAAGTATTGCACGGTTTAATTTTCAATTAAGTGAGACAAAGGATAGCCTGCAATTGCAAAAGCTAAATAATGCTTTAAGAGACGCAGAAATAAAGCTTTCGGGGTTGCAGGAAAAGATAGACGATTACCCGGGATATCAACAGCTAAAGTTCTCGGGTAAGCAAGTCAACACAGACTCAATACAGCAAAAAATTTTATCAAACGATGAAGCTATTCTCTCCTATTACTACTTCGGCAAACAGTTGATTTGCTTTTATATCACTAAGGAATCATTCGGGTATAAAAGCACACCGTTTACACCGGAGTTATTGAATGACATCGCGATATTAAGAACACAATTACGTGCATCAGAAAGCGCTGACAGAAAGATAATTACGATTGTTTCAACAAATCTTTACAAAGCGCTTCTGGCGCCTGTTTATAGTGAAATCAGTAACAAACACCGGTTAGTCATTATTCCCTATAATGAATTGAGTTACGTTCCATTTGAGGTGCTTGCAACCACAATCAACAAACCTCTTCTGTATCAATTTGCTGTCAGCTATAATTATTCGATAAACTTCTTGTCTACCAATAGAAACACAATTGGTAGCTATACAACCTTAGCCGTAGCGCCCTTTACTGCCAATCCAAACCATAAAAATTTAACAGCACTCCGCTATTCCGAAGAAGAGGTGGCAGGACTAAAAGGAAAGACTTTACAAGACAAGGAAGCAACTAAACAACAGTTTTTAAATTTCTATAGCGCCTATTCTGTAATACATCTGGCTACCCACGCAACTGTTAATGACACGCTTCCACTTCAATCTTATATTGAGTTTTTTGCTGATCATCCTGACGTGGATACTTCACACCGGCTATATGAGCAGGAAATTTATCATTTGAACATGAAGGAGGCACTGCTGGTAATTTTAAGTGCTTGCGAAACTGGTAACGGACAATTAATCAATGAGGAAGGAGTAATTAGTTTATCAAGAGCTTTTTCATACGCCGGTTGCAAAAGTGTTATTACCTCCCTTTGGAAAGCCGATGATGCCGCTACCGCTTTTATCATCAGGAAAGTGCATTATTACCTAAAAAAAGGCAATACAAAAGACAGGGCTCTGCAGAAAGCAAAAATTGATTATCTCGAAAGCAATGAAATAGCAGCAAAATATAAAACGCCACAATACTGGGCACATCTTGTTTTAATCGGCAATAGTGAGCCCATTATGGGTGTAAACTTTTCATTTGTTATACTTACAGCAATCACAATTATGCTTTCAGTTGTCTTGATCATAAAACAAAGCCGCGCTAAATAAAAGATGCACGGCTTTGCTTTTATGAAGAAATTTTCAAAAGAGTTATAAAAAGGGATGAATACAAGAGTTTTCAAAGGACGAATTGTTGTTATTAATAGCCTTTTATTTGTGCAAAGTAATAGTGCCAATCTGGCTATCCTCTTTACCGTGCACGGGTACATTCAGCATGACTGCATCAGCATAAGTGTTATTAGTAGAATGAACTACTAATTTATAATTACCTGCCTTAAGACCGACAATTTTAAATTCACCCTCCCGTCCCGGCTTTGCTGTGCTGGTGTCTGTTCCATTTATAGACATCACTACTGCCCTGGCATCAAGAGGCATTATCCTGCCTTCAATGCTGCCAGCTTTGTCTTTTGAAAAGGCATTTACTCCAGGCTCAAATTCAAGCTCAGCACCATTTTTTCTTATTGATCGACCTGCATCGATGTCGATCCATATCTTAACATGCTCAACGTCATTTTGCTCTACTTTCTCATTTTCAAGATTGATAACAACGATGTTTTTCTTCAACTTCAAAGGCGAAGCAACTCCATTCACAACTGCCTTATTGTTATTTCCTAGCGTA
>JALYZZ010000449.1 GCA_030948675.1 Bacteroidota bacterium
GTGTATGGCCGATAGCTACAAAAAATGCACTCACAGGAATATCAGATGTTTCATTTTTAAGATGGTCTTTTATCCTTACACCTTCAACTTTGGTGTTACCCAGCACTTCTTCTGTAGACGAGTTCCAATGTACCTCGATGTTTGGTGCTTTTAAGACTCGTTCCTGCATTATTTTCGATGCCCTCATTTGGTCTCGCCTCACGAGCATGTGCACTTTACTGCAAAGCTTGGAAAGATACAGTGCTTCTTCAGCTGCTGTATCGCCGGCGCCAACAATAGCTACTTCTTTCCCTTTAAAGAAAAAGCCATCACAAACTGCACATGCGCTTACACCGTATCCGTTTAACCGCTGTTCACTTTCAAGACCCAGCCATTTAGCAGAAGCGCCTGTGCTGATGATAACAGTATCCGCCAACATTAATTTTTCTTCGTCGATCCAAACTTTGTATGGAGCTTCCATTAAATCGACTTTGGTAGCAAGACCATATCTAATATCAGCGCCCATACGAGTAGCCTGTTTTTCAAAATTCACCATCATATCTGGCCCTTGTATGCCCTCAGGGTACCCCGGATAATTTTCTACCTCCGTTGTAATTGTCAACTGCCCGCCAGGCTGTATGCCCTGGTACAAAACCGGTTTAAGATTTGCGCGAGCAGCATAGATGGCAGCTGTGTATCCGGCAGGTCCTGAACCTATTATTAAACACTGAACTTTTTCTGAATTATTTTCCATTCTTTGTCTTTGAATTTAAAAAATCTAATGCTTTATCTAATCAATATTAAAACCTGAGGTACTGATAGTTAAACAGATGTTCTATAAAAAAGTTTCCAAAAATAAGTTATCAGCGCTTTCTATACTTTCAATTTTTGAAAACACCTCTCTTAACTGAAAATGCTGTCACTCCAACTACATAAAAAGTGCCTAGACTGCTGTGCTTACTATTTTCTGCCACTTTTGTATCAAACTTACCCTTTAAGCCGTTAATTGGTAACCACGTTGCGGCCACGCCGGTAACAAATTATCTCGTTCGGTTTCTCTTAGATCCCTTCAGCATCCAGTACCTGGCGCAAGTTTCAATAGATACCGGAATTTGACTGCCCGTTTTTCAATTATTTCGTTGATTACCACAACCTAGAATTGTCGTTGGCACGGTAATTTAACTCTTTTTAAAAATTTAATTTATGCCATCTAAGTTACTTACATCATTTACGCTACTCACATGTTTTGTACTGTTTATGAGTTCATGTGTGCCAAAAAGGCAATTGTTATCAGCCGAACAAACAATAGATAAGCTTCGCGGGGATAGTACCCAATTTACTAACAGAATAAGTTCGTTACAAAGTAACTTAACTGATCTGGAAACACGCAGAAGCACATTGCAGCAACAATTGGAGGCCACCCGAAAAGAGGCAACAAGCCGGCTACAAGATGCATCTTCACGCTTAAACATGAGTCAGGAACAAATCGCTGATCAGCAGCGCAGGTTGGAGCAGTTACAATCTTTGATCGACCAGCAAAGAAAAAACACGGAACTATTGCGTTCTAAAATCAATGACGCTCTGGTGGGGTTTAATTCAAATGAGTTAACCGTCTCTACTAAAAACGGAAAGGTGTATGTAAGCTTACAGGAAAACTTGTTATTTCCGTCTGGAAGTGCGGTGGTTAATCCTAAAGGTAAACAAGCATTAGGCAAGTTAGCGGATGTTTTAAATATCAACCCGAATATAAATGTCAACATCGAAGGGCATACAGACTCAATACCTATAAGAGGAAAGTTTGAAGATAATTGGGCGCTTAGCGTTGGCCGTTCTTCTGCAATCGTGAGAATTCTTACCGATACTTATAAAGTTGATCCAACCCGGGTAACTGCAAGTGGCAGAAGTAAATATGTGCCTGTCGAAAGTAACTCTACGCCTGAAGGAAGAGCTAAAAATCGTCGTACAGAAATTATTCTTGAACCTAAGCTCGATGAATTGATGCAATTAATTCAGTCAGGAAATACATCTGATAATAAATAAGATTAATGGTTCCACAGATATAACGTCAATGGATATTAATATAAAAGCCGCTCATCTTTTAAGCGGCTTTTATATTATGTCTATAATAACGGTCTAACTTCTTAACCCAAATATGCTTTTAAAGCATTACTATAGCGGGCTTTCTGCAACCGCTTAATTGCTCTTTCCTTAATTTGCCGTATACGTTCTTTCGTTAAATCATATTTTTGACCAATTTGCTCAATGGTTACACCGTTTTCACCGTCTAAACCAAAGTAAGCATTTACAATTTCAGCCTCTCTTGGAGATAAAGACTTTAGTACCCGACGTATTTCTTCCCTCAAACTATCTTTCATCACATCGTCGTCAGTATCATCTCCACCCTCTAGCAAATCGCCCATCGCGACGTCTTCGGCTTCATGTACGGGCGCATCCAATGAAGTATGTCGAGTATTACTTTGAAAAATGTTGTTAATTTCCGTTTCACTCATTTCAAGAATGTCAGCTAATTCTTCGGTACTTGGCTCTCTTTCATGCTCCTGTTCAAAAGCCATATAAGCTTTGTTTGCTTTGTTGTAAGTACCAATTTTATTTTGCGGCAAACGAACCAATCTTCCTTGTTCTGCAAGCGCTTGTAAAATCGATTGACGGATCCACCATACAGCGTAAGAAATGA
>JALYZZ010000499.1 GCA_030948675.1 Bacteroidota bacterium
ACCCTACACCAAGCGCAAGCAGTAACGAAAAACCCGCGACCGTTATATTTTGCTTTGCCTTCTCAATGTTTACAATCAAATCATCCTTTTTGGGATCTTCATACAGGTAAGATTTTCGTGGAAGCAGGCGTTGCAATAAGGCGGGTAAAGCAACAGTGGCAATTATCCAAAAAGTGCTTATGATATTATCTGCAGCATTCACAGCGGCAAAAAGGGTTCCGTTTTTAACGACACCATATTGCATAGCAATAGCATTTAAGTTTGCACTGCCACCAATATAAGTGCCCGTGTACATACCGGCGATTGCAAATGCCCGGTCAATATTATGGTGTTGAGGTGCCAGAAAGCGATAGCTGACTAATACGCCGGCAACGGTGGCGGCAGAACCAATAAAGAACATGCTGAGCATAGGTAAGCCAGCAAGCTTTACGTCTTTTAGTTTTACATCAAGCAACAGGTAAAAGATGGCCAACGGAGCTATGTAAGTAAAAATTCCATCGTATAAAGGAGGCGCGTTTTGCGAAGAAGGAATAATATGGAGGTTGGCAAGTATTGCAGCAGCAAGTATAACAATTAGAGATGCACCCAGGTAGTTGAAATATTTTTTCCTGGCAAGCCATTCTGAAAAAAAAACCAGCAACAATAAAACGGCTGCCAGGTAAATGGGATTGTTTAAAAACATAAGCGTTAGGGTTTGCAACAATGTAAGCAAACTTTATTGTAGAAGCTTGGCTATAAAGTTTTCATTATTGGTAAACTGAAACAAATCTTTGTTACAAGTCTTCTTCAAACAAAGAATTAATATCAAATGCTACTTGGTATTCCACTTAAATTTCTTTATCCCAATTACCGAGAATACAAGCGCATAGCCGATGGTTACCAGTAAAGCAATACTCGTATCTCCATTCCATTTTGCCGGCTCCATGCCTGCAGCCAGCACATGCTTTACCGTACCATATGGCGACCATACAGCCAGCTTCTTAACCTGGCTACCCAGTATGCCAAACTCGCCAAACATGCCTACCATAATAAAAACAAAATAAACAAGCCGCGTAGTGGAGTTGACGGTTTCAGGATTTTTAATTAGTCCTACTATTACCTGGCCAATGCCAAGATAAACTGCTCCGCCAATAATAGCAGTAAGAAAAGTAAGCGCATAACCAACAGGTGAAAGGCTGATATGATCAACATAAAAACCGGTAAAAAACACAATAACCGTAACAAGCATAATCATCATCATTTGTACAATGAGACGGCTGGCCATAATAGACCAGGCGGCTACCGGAGCCACCCTCAATCGCTGAAACACTCCCTTATCGCGGTCGCGGGCTATGCTGTTGCTATAGCCCATTAACCCAATTGCCATAAGACCGATTGTAATGCAGGCAGACAAAGCAAACGCGCCTCCAATTTTATCTATCACATCTTTCCATGAAATCAGTATGATAACCGGCACAAAAAGTATCAGTACGACAGCACGTCGGTTGCGCCACTGGGTAGTAAGGTCTGCACGAAGCAACGAAGAAAATACAGCGCTAGTTTTTGGTATGTTAACTTCCATAATGCAGAGTTTAGTTTTTATTACCGAATAGCAACGCCGGTAAGGCCTATAAACACATCCTCCAGTGTAATCTTTCCACGTCGGGATGCCCTTATCACTTCAGGGTCTGCCCGGTGATTGTCTATTAGCGACTGTGGGGTATCGATTGCAATCAATTTGCCGTGATCAATAATGGCGATCCGGTCGCACACTGCTTCGGCTTCTTCCATAGAATGGGTGGTAAGTATCACGGCATGTCCCTTTTCGCGCATGCCCTCCATACGTTCCCAAAGCTGCCTTCTGCTTTGGGGATCAAGCCCGGACGTAGGTTCGTCTAGTAGTATAAGGCTCGGATTGTGTAGAGTAGCTATTGCCAGCGATACCCGCTGTTGCTGACCGCCCGATAACTGCCCAAACCTTTTATTGATGGCGTATTCCAGCTGTATGTCTTTTAATATTGCAGCCACTTCTGCTGCCGTTATCTTTACTCCGTATATGCCGGCATACAGCTTTAATATTTCACTTACAGTTAGCTCAGGTTGAAAACTGGTAAATTGTAATTGTACACCTAAAGCGGCACGTGCATGTCGTGGCTTTTCCCTGCTGTTATATCCTGCTACGGTTACAGATCCGCTACGCGGTTTTAGCAGGCCTTCAATTGCGCTGAGTGTAGTTGTCTTGCCTGCACCATTTGGTCCCAGCAACCCAAATATTTCGCCAGCTCTAACGGTAAAAGAAATGTCTTTGACAGCATGAAGAGAACCGTAATAAACATTCAATCCCTCTACTTCCAGCACGTAATGGTTCGCGGAATGATTCGCAAGCATTTGTTAAGTAATTAATTTTGGAGATCTAATATAAATAATCTGTAAGATACATTTGGGGTGAAGTCTTTTCAAAGAATTATTTACGGTTGATTTAATCCACATTAACCAACAGACAGCAAGCTTTTTTGGGATACACGAATAGCAATTCTTTTAGCAGGAAATGTTCGCATTGCGACAAGCGGCGCAATACCGCTGCCTGATAGCTGATAGATCGCCCACCTTTTATTTGCGATGTCTTTATTTCCCAAGCCTTTCCGCCTGGCATAGAAAAAGATAAGGGCGCAGGAAAATAGATTTCCCCTGCGCCCTCTAACTACGTTTCACACTCATCATCCAAGATCATGCTTTTGCAGGCGATGCCGGGCTGAAAAAGTGAAAACAAAATATGACAGATGTCGGTATAAAGAGACCCGCGTTATTATTGTTCCGAGTCAAATGATTCTGCCTGGTCCTGTTTGTTTGACAACCGGTCTGCTGTTGACTGCGGATCAATAGCATTGTCTCCTGCCCCTGCTAATCCTTCATCATGCATTTCGCCATCTCCTATAGATGAAATAACATCCTTTTTACCATAATCAATCTCATAATAGTCATCCTGTTGACCTGCATCATTTGCGCGGTTTTGAGAACTGCCATTGTCTGTTGCAGTTGATGGGTGCGTACCGCCTGAGTTATCTGCTGTGTTGGTGGTATTTTTTTCTTCGTTCATTTGTTATGAGTTTAATAATGTATGTTAATACTATAGTTGTGCCACGAAAGGAAAATGGATCTTAACGCGAAATCTTTATACTGTTTGTTTCGAGATTGTAGCAACTTTTCCAAAAAACATCTGCTACAATCTTACAGCTTACTACTGTCAATACAAATAAATTCTAACCACTTTGCTTGTTTAAGGACTATGACTAAGGGTTGTCCTTTTGCGCCAGTTAAATTTGAGTGGCCTGATAACCTCGCATTCGATGGAGACGGAAATTTATGGGTGTTGCAGGATGGCGGCAATAACCATCTATGGGTAGTTGCACCTACACATACTACCGCAGCACCAGCTATAAAAGTGTTTGGTAATACACCTGCAGGATGCGAGTCTACCGGCATTGCCTTCAGCCCCGATTACAAGTTTTTATTTATATCGATGCAGCACTCAAGTGGCTCTAATACCGCTGCCCAAACCGATGCTACAGGTGTTAGCGTTGTTTTCGATGACAATACTACCCTGGTTATATCGAGGAAAGAAAATCTCGGCGGCAGCACATTGCCATTGAAGTATGTAAGCATCAGCGTTGCGCAAAGAAACAATGCAGTTAATGTTAACTGGGTTGCTGCCGGAGTGAATGAACATGGATCATTTGAAGTTGAGCGATCAATAGACGGAGTACAATTTACAAGAATAGGAGCCGTTGCTTCTTCTGCCGGTACTTCATCTTACGCTTATACCGATAATAGTTTGCCTATTGCAAGCAGTGTTTACTATCGTATTCGCCAGTATAATAATGGCGAACCTTGTACCCTGTCAGACATAAAATCGGTAAAGATTTCGGGTAGGCAGCGTTTGAAAGTATATCCGCTTTCATCCGACAATGCCGTCAGGGTGTTATATACTTCAAATGCTGCAACTAATGTTCTGGAGCAGGTATATAACAATAACGGTATTGAAGTATACCGGCAAAAAAGATTGGCGTCAGCCGGAATGAATGGCTTTACTATAAGTATTGCAAACCTTGCTGGCGGAATGTATGTGATAAAGATGAGTAATGGAGGTATAACGGAAACGGGCTCATTTGTGAAATAAGCTATTTAGCTGTTTTGTAACCGGTAAAACACGGTATGTAAGTGGACGTTCAATTGTTTAAATTTTACTTTAAACGCCCATTACTACTTGTGGAAAATTGCTCTGGAAATGCAAATAAAAACAACACTTTAAAAGGCGTTTAACACACAAAGAAAAGCCGGCTTCATATTGAGCCGGCTTTCGCTATCTAATAGTCACTAGTTATCCCGCTATTTCCCATACTTCTCTTCCACGCAGCAATTTATCAAGATCTCCAGCACCTTTTACTGCGATGGTTTCTTCTATCTGCATTTGCATAATATCTTCATAGCATGGTCGTTCAGTCTCAAAGAAAACTCCAAAGGGTCTCGGAAAATGGCCGCTTTGATGAGGGTCGTCAAACATCCTGACCAGAACCTGGGCTTTATAAAAATCATGCTCGTCGTGTATCCATAGGTCATTTTCGCTTACGCCGCTGCCCAACTGCACTACTACTGGCCTAAGTCCATCAATCTTGATGCCTTTATCTCGGGCAGCACCAAATACCAGTGGTTTACCCTGCTCCAGAAAAAGTGCTTCTTCAGTTTTTGAAGACTTTTCAGTAAAAATTTCAAAAGCACCGTCATTGAAGATGTTACAGTTTTGGTAGATCTCCAAAAAAGAAGCCCCCTTATGCTGGTAACTTCTTGTAAGCATGGCTTGTAAATGCTTTGGATCACGATCCATGCTGCGGCCTATAAAGGTGGCATCTGCACCTAGTGCAAGCGCCAGCGGATTAAATGGATGGTCGATGCTTCCATAGGGCGTGCTTTTAGTTACTTTTTTCTGCTCACTAGTCGGTGAGTATTGACCTTTCGTCAACCCATAAATTTGGTTATTGAACATTAAAAGGTTAACATCAAAGTTTCTTCTTAAGAGGTGGATTGTGTGGTTGCCTCCAATGCTCAGGCTATCGCCATCTCCACTTACAATCCAAACGCTTAACTCGGGACGACTTGCCTTTAAACCGCTGGCTATGGCCGTAGCACGCCCATGAATACTATGCATGCCATACGTGTTCATGTAATAGGGAAAGCGGCTGCTGCAACCGATACCACTAATAATAACAATATTTTCTTTTGGAACTCCTATTCCGGGCATTATCTTTTGCACCTGGGCTAAAATAGAATAATCGCCGCAACCAGGGCACCACCTAACCTCCTGGTCGGTGGCAAAATCTTTAGCAGTTAAAGTTACCGGCCTTGCTTCTGTTATCGTTGACATGATAAAATAGCTCTAATTTTGAACTTGTAAAATTCGCGAAATAAACCGACTTACTGTGGCTTTTACTTTTTTTTAGCTATTTTATTAATATAAAATACAGTTATACGGCAATCGCTTCTTAAAGTTAAGGGCTAGGCGGTAAGCATCATAATTTTATTTTGGCTGTTTATCTGCGTGTTTACTTTTATGTAACACCATCATATGAGCCGATGCAGCAGTTTAAAGCAAACTGTTATTAACAACGGCTTTAGGTATAAGACGCTGTGAAAC
>JALYZZ010000525.1 GCA_030948675.1 Bacteroidota bacterium
CACTGTTGCCTTATTTGCTTATGAACAAAGCATTCTGGTACCAGCAGCTCTTTTGTTGCCTGCTTATTTTCAAAGAGAGTCAGTAAAAAAAAGAGCAATGTTGAGATACATTGGTCTACTAGCTATAGTGGATGTGGTATACATAATTATTAGAAAATTGGTGACATCTGAGATTGTAGGAACCTATGAAGGTGGCAATGTGATAAGGATGAATTTGGGCGTACTAGCTGCAAATTTTTTTAGAATTCTTTTTAGGCTAATTCTTAATCCTGCCACTAAAACCACCTTTATTATTAGCAGCGTTGTGCTTGTCTTAATAACTGGTGTTATTCTTTTATCTACCAAAACGCTACATGTCAATAAACGAGCAATTTCATTTTTTGCAGCCATTATTGTTTTGCTAGTAGCTCCTGTTATTTCTCTGGGCCTTGCAGTTAATTCATTTGAGTCTGGCCGCTATCTGTATTTGCCTTCTATTTTTTTTATCACCGGTATTAGTATTGGCTGCTCGTTTATGTTAAAAGACAAAAATCGGTTAAGGGCAATACCCTTGATATTTATAATAATAGCGGCAATATATTGGGTAAAAGGGAAAGCCGGCGCAGCAAGATATTACGCTGACGCTTCTTTATATTCAAAAAAAATTGAGCTTAAGATACAGCAGCATTTTAAAAATTCTTCAGATACTTTATACCTCGATACTTTGCATGTTACCATTCATCGTTTGCCTGTTTTTAGACGAGGTTTTAAAACTGGTATTAATTGGCTAAACGGTAAAATTGACACAAATAAAGTAGTTATAAAAAACTATTATGATGAGGTTGTTCATCGTGAATTAGAATAAGGTTTCTGACAATGAACTAAAAAAATTACTTCTTTAACTTACTAAACTCTTTAATGTTGTTAATATAATACTGCCATGCAACTGGTGTTTTAAGCACAAAAGGAATTGACCAAAGCGCTTTTTTCTTTGAAGGGAATTTATCTTTTTCAAACACAAGCCATTTGATAAAATCTTTATAAGCAAGCAAAACAGCTTTGCAGTTACTCCAGTCATGCATTAAAAAACGAAGAGCTGCTACAAAATCTAAAACGAGCCTTACCGGCACGAGCCAAAGATTTACATACCAGGGCGAATTTCGAAAACACATGATAATGTTGTTTCTAAAATTGAGGTATGTTTTCCTTGGAGACTGGTGCGAAAGTGTTCCTCCACCCAGGTGGTAAATACTTGATTCGGGGCAAAATTTTACCTTATAGTCTTCAGCAATAAAACGCCAGCACATATCAATTTCTTCGGAGTGCATAAAAAAGTAATTATACATTCCATTTATCTTCCGGTAAGCATCTTTTCTAACGAGGCAACAGGCGCCGCTTGCCCAAAAGATTTCAGTGTCATGGTCATATTGACCATTGTCCGGTTCAGAGGCGTCGAAAATTCTTCCCCGGCATAAAGGGTAGCCCAAAAAGTCAATCATCCCTCCTGCGGCTCCGCCATGCTCCAGCATGGAGGGATTGGTAAGGGACAGTAGTTTAGGTTGACAACTTGCAATACTAGGGTCTACTTCCATCATATTCACCAATGGCTCGATGAATGATGGAGGTACTTCCACATCAGAATTAATCATCAGGTAGTAATCCTCATTTAATGTAGCTAAACCTTTGTTGTAACCGCCTGCAAATCCGTAGTTTCCATCCAATTCAATTACTTCTACGCTTGGGTAACACGAATGAATATAGGCAACAGAATCATCGCTGCTTTTGTTATCTATAACATAAACAGTATAGTTTGTATAGGTTAATTGGTGGAGTTCGGGCAGTAGTGCTTCAAGAAATTTTTTCCCATTCCAGTTTAATATGGCAATAGCAACAGAAGGAGCAGTTTTATTCATATTATCGCTGTAATGCTAACATTCTGTTTACATATTTTCCGACCATATCAAATTCAATGTTTACAATGCTTCCGTCTTTTACTTGTTGTATATTGGTATGTGTGTAAGTGTAAGGAATGATGGCCACTGAAAAGGCATTATTATCAATATCAAAAATGGTGAGACTTATTCCATTAAGGCTTATAGATCCTTTTTCAATTACCAAAGAGGCAAATTGTCGCGGAAATTCAAATCTAAATTCCCAACTTCCACCGGTATCTTTTTTATTTGTACAGATTGCCGTCGTGTCTACGTGCCCCTGCACTATGTGCCCATCGATTCTTTTATTTAAAGTTATACAACGCTCAAGATTGACTAATATTCCCTCCTGCCACTCAAAAAGGTTTGTTTTTTTTAAAGTTTCTTCGATAGCAGTTACTCTGTGCCGGCCATCTGACACTTCCTCTACCGTAAGGCATACTCCATTGTGTGAAACGCTCTGGTCGATTTTCAATTCGTTTGATATAGGAGACGATACCCAAAATGTGGCGTTAGTACCTTGTTCTTCAACAGAATGTATGATTCCAAATGCCTCGATAATTCCTGTAAACATGGCTGCAAATTACCGCTCTTTTTAAATTATCTCAGGATATTTGGAGTTTTGCATACTTGTCATATATTTGCACTCCAAAATTTTACCAAAGGAGGTATCTATTATGCTCATTATTGATTCAAAAGATTGCGAAAACATTGACAAGGCCTTAAAGAAATACAAAAAGAAATTCGAGAAATCAAAGACTTTATTGCAATTAAGAGCCCGTCAATCTTTCATGAAACCTTCTGTTGAACGCAGAACGCAAGTATTGAAAGCAATCTACCGTCAGCAAATGGCTAACGGAGAGTTTGAAAGTTAGTTTTAGGTTTCTAAACATATTTAAACTGATAGCGTTAAAGCGATAACTTTATGCTGTCAGTTTTTTTATGTCCCTAAGTATCCATCCTCAAATACAAGCTTTTATAGAATATCTGCAGTTCGAAAAGCGATTTTCTCAGCATACTGTTATATCTTATCAAACTGATCTTGATCAGTTTTATTTGTTTCTACGAAATCAATATGAAATATCTTCTTTAACGGGCATAACTCCTGGTTTTGTTCGTTCCTGGTTGGTACAGTTGCGAAGTGACGAATTAAGCGCTAAAACACTTAATCGAAAAATATCTACACTTAAATCTTTTTTTAAATATCAAATCAAAGCGGGCGAAATAGAGCAAAGCCCGATGACGACAATAGTTTCACCAAAAGTTGGTAAAAGACTTCCATCATTTGTATCGGAAAAAGATATGCAGATATTGCAAAATCATCTTGAGTTTCCAAACACTTGGAAAGGGCAGACAGATCGATTGTTGTTAGTACTGTTTTACCAAACAGGTATGCGGTTAAGTGAACTGATTGGCTTAAAAGAAAGTGACCTCGATCAGGCAAATGCCCAGGTAAAGGTGTTGGGTAAAGGAAATAAAGAGCGAATTATACCGGTTTCTGCAGAGTTAGCAACTGAACTTGGGTTATATATGCTTAATAAACGGCAACTCTTTTTTCACTCAACCTATACCAATCTTTTGGTAAACGAAAAAGGCAAACCTCTTTATCCCAAATATGTATACAATGTGGTTAAAAACAATCTTTCGCTGGTAACCACCTTACAAAAAAAGAGTCCACATGTACTTCGCCACACGTTTGCCACACACTTAACAAATAATGGAGCAGATCTGAATGCGGTAAAGGAACTGCTCGGTCATAGTAGTCTTGCTGCTACCCAAATTTACACTCATAATACAATTGAGAAGCTAAAAGATGTTTATAAAAACGCACATCCTAAAGCTTAATTCTTCCACAGATTACTAATTTAGCCGACGGGGACTTTGATAGTTTAAGTTGTGCGCGTGCCGCGATAGTTTTCCACTTTACCCGAGGCACTGTTTTTGGTGCTTTCACTTGAGTATGAGCGTGGTATGAGGAGGACTGAATAGGTTTGAATTTGAAATTTTAAAAGTGTTAGGATGCTTTAGTTGATGTCAAAATAAATTAAAAAACAAGCGCTAAAGTTATTTATTCCCCAATCAATTATATAACTTCATATTGCAGACAAAAATCAAAAGTGCTTATGATTTGAAATGTACGCTAAGTTCTTTATTTATTTATTCACATAAAATCAAAAATGTTATGGACGTAAAAATTCAAACAGTGCATTTTGAAAGCGATGAAAAACTGATAGAATTTGTAAGGAAAAAACTCGACAAATTGAATACATACCACGATCGGATAACAAAAGTTGATGTGTTTTTAAAGTTGGATAACATTGTCCATACTTTAAAAGATAAGGTTGTAGAACTTCGTGTTCATGTGCCGAAAAAGGACTTCTTTGTGAAAGCATCCTCCAAGTCTTTTGAAGAATCTTTTGACAATGCATATTTATCACTGATTAATCAGCTAAAAAGACAAAAGGAAAAGCAAGCAGCATAGCGTAAAATATAAGTTAATCTAAAGGCCTCGTTGGAGGCCTTTTTTATGCGCATCTTAAATACATGAAACATACATTACTACTGCTTACCGTTATGTTTACACTCCTTACTTCGTGTGGCAAACAGGAGCAGCTCAAGGCCAAAATCTTTGAAAGAAGAGAGATAAAAGGAAACCGCTTAATGATTCATTATCAGTATAAAGTAAATGAAAAAGCATACCTAGATAGCGCCACTATTTCTAATGTTATCATTAGAAACGATTCCATTCGCATTATAATTGATCCCTCAAATCCTTCAAAATCTATCCCCGACCTTACTAAATGAACAAGGGGTAGACAGTGAAAAAATCAGATAAAAAAGTTTTTTGAAAATTTTGGTATATGAAGTTTTCACTTACCTTTGCCATCCCGAAAATAAACAGGTTAGATTTTATTGGTCGGTAGTTCTTTAGCTGAATAAATAAAAGGTTTCAATAAATTACTGTACTACAACTTTTTAATCATACGCCGAAGTAGCTCAGTTGGTAGAGCAGCTGATTTGTAATCAGCAGGTCGGGGGTTCGACTCCCTTCTTCGGCTCTAAAATAGTAGGACAATTTGATTAGTAAGGATTAGTTGGTCAGTTTTGACGTTCTTTTAATACTATGATCGCATAAGTTGTTACTAATAATGGGCAGATGGCCGAGTGGTTAAAGGCGACAGACTGTAAATCTGTTCTCTCACGAGTACGCAGGTTCGAACCCTGCTCTGCCCACAAAACAAGTTGATAGTAGCAACTATGACATACAGGTTGCTCTTTAAAGTGTTTAAATTAAGATTTAACATGTTTTCTGGATTGAATATCCAGAGTCAAGTTTTAAGATAATAAGCGGAAGTAGCTCAATTGGTAGAGCGATAGCCTTCCAAGCTATAGGTCGCGAGTTCGAGACTCGTCTTCCGCTCCAGTGATGAAATGACAGATGTCAAATGACGTTTGATAGTTCGTTTGTTCTACTATCTACAAAGAATCGTCAGCTTTTTATGACAAGCTGTTGTAGCTCAGGGGTAGAGCACTTCCTTGGTAAGGAAGAGGTCGTGAGTTCAATTCTCATCAACAGCTCTGCTAAAAATTGAATAAGTCAGTAAGTCGCAAGGTTAGTTCCTTTTTGGCTTGGTGACTTTGTTACGTATTAAAAGCTTTTTGTAAAAGGGTAGACGCAATAATGATTAATAGTAGCTTAACTGTTTGAATCGAAATAAATAACAATAAAGCATTACATTCGCGCTCCAAAAGAAGGTTTAAATAAATAATACCACAATCTAAAAACAAATAAAATGGCAAAAGAGAACTTTAAGAGGGATAAACCTCACGTTAACGTTGGTACTATTGGTCACGTTGACCACGGTAAAACAACTTTGACTGCCGCTATAACAATGATCTTATCTAAAAAAGGTATGGGTAATGTGGCGAAAAACTATGATGAAATTGATGGTGCACCTGAAGAAAAAGAAAGGGGTATCACTATTAATACTGCTCACGTAGAATACGCAACAGCTAATCGTCACTATGCTCACGTTGACTGTCCTGGTCACGCTGATTATGTGAAGAATATGATTACCGGTGCTGCTCAGATGGACGGTGCTATCCTTGTGGTGGCTGCTACTGACGGACCTATGCCTCAGACTAAAGAACACATCCTTCTTGCTCGCCAGGTAGGTGTACCTCAGATTGTGGTTTTCATGAATAAGGTTGACCTTGTTGATGATCCTGAACTTTTAGAACTTGTTGAGATGGAAATCCGTGACCTGTTAAGTTCTTATGGTTTCGATGGCGATAACACTCCTATTATACAAGGTTCTGCTACCGGCGCTTTAGCTGGCGACGAAAAGTGGGTTAAAGCAATCGACGATTTAATGGATGCTGTTGATTCTTACATTCCTCTTCCTCCACGTCCGGTTGATCTTCCCTTCCTGATGTCTGTTGAGGACGTATTTTCGATCACTGGTCGTGGTACCGTTGCTACTGGTCGTATAGAGCGTGGTGTAATTAAAGTGGGTGAGGCTATCGAAATTGTTGGTTTGATGGAAGCTCCCCTTTCTTCTACCGTTACTGGTGTGGAAATGTTTAAGAAGTTACTGGATCGTGGTGAGGCTGGTGATAATGCAGGTCTTTTGTTACGTGGTATTGAGAAAGCTCAAATCCGTCGTGGTATGGTGCTTTGCGCTCCTAAGAGCATCACTCCGCATACTGAATTTAAAGGTGAAGTTTACGTACTAAGCAAAGAAGAAGGTGGACGTCATACTCCATTCTTTAACAAATACCGTCCTCAGTTCTACTTCCGTACTACGGACGTAACAGGAGAGTGTACTTTACCTGAAGGAACTGAAATGGTTATGCCTGGTGATAATACGAATCTTACAGTAAAATTAATCCAACCAATTGCGATGGAGAAAGGTCTTAAATTCGCTATTCGTGAAGGTGGACGTACAGTAGGTGCAGGTCAGGTC
>JALYZZ010000532.1 GCA_030948675.1 Bacteroidota bacterium
GGGGTGAATTGAAAGTGGAAACGAAAGAAGGGTGAAGGAAGCGAGACTATAATTTTATTACGGTTTAAATCAAATAATAATGAAGGCTTTAAAATTAACGGTTTTGATTGCGCTTGGTTGCTGTACCTGTTTCGCCCAAAACATCAAAGAAGTAACTAGATTGAAAAAGGCTCTTATCACCGCTAAAGAAGATACTTTCAAAGTAAAATTATTAATCGATTTATGCAACAATTTAGGTTATGCTACAGAGGAGGATTCCACTATTTTCTATGCTAACCAATCATTAAAACTTGCTCAAAAAATAAATTATTCATGGGGTATTGCACAAGCTCAATTGATTTTAAGTAATGCATTTACAACAATAGGAAATTACCCCCTGGCATTAGAATACGGTTTTAAAGCCCGGTCGGAATTTGAAAAATTAAAAGATACGATTGGCATTACTAGTACTTTGGGATATTGTTTTAAAGAACAAGGAGATTATGAAAATGAAATGAAATACACTGCCTTGGATATAAACATGTTAGAAGTATATTATTCGAATAAAGAGAGGATTAACTCGCCAATAGCAAAATCGGAATTTAATGAGTTAAAATGGAGCTTATTAGCTTTTACGTACCAAACAAATAATAAACATTTAGACTCTTCCATACTATACGCTGAAAAAGCATTAAGCATTAATGAAAAACCTAGTGATTTAAAATATGATGGTTTAATTTATGTGCTAGGAAATAACTACCTAAAATTAGGGAAATATGATAATGCAATGCACTATTTTAAATTAGCCTTAGGCATGGCAATAAATCACAATATTCATAAGGATATAATAGAAAGTAATAATGGAATTGCCAGGGTTTTTATTCAAAAAAAGAATTTAGATTCTGCTGAATTTTATTGTAAAAGTGTTATAAACAATAGATACAAAAAGTTTTTTCCCAGAAGTTTGTTAGAAACTTCAAATATACTTGCCACCATTTATGAATCTCAAAACAAACCAGATAGTGCGTTCAAATATTTCAAACAAGTTATTAACTTAAAAGACACGCTATATAATAAAGGAAACCTTATTGCCATTCAAAATCTCTTATTTAAAGAAGACCAAAAGAAACAAGAATTAGAAGCTGCTAAAATTACTTTTCAAAACCGTTTGAAAATTTATGGTTTGGCGGGTGTGCTTATTGTTTTATTACTGGTTGCTTTTTTCCTTTGGAGAAATAATCAGCATAAGCAAAAAGCCTATTATTTGCTTCAAAACCAAAAGAAAGAAACAGATTATCAAAAGGAAAAAGTAGAAAACACGCTCATCGAACTTAAATCCACTCAATCCCACTTAATCCAATCAGAAAAAATGGCGTCTCTAGGCGAACTAACAGCAGGCATTGCTCATGAAATACAAAACCCGCTAAACTTCGTCAATAACTTCTCCGATGTAAATTTCGAGTTGATTGAGGAATTGAAAAGTGAATTACTTGCAGATAATAAAGAAGATGCCATTTTAATTGCAGATGATATAAAAGAAAACGAACAAAAAATAAACCACCACGGCAAACGTGCAGATGCCATTGTAAAAGGCATGCTGCAACACTCAAGAGCAAGCGCAGGCAAAAAAGAATTGACAGATATCAATGCTTTAGCAGATGAATATTTACGCCTAAGCTATCATGGGTTAAGAGCTAAAGACAAAGATTTTAATGCAGACTTTAAAACAGACTTTGATGAAAGCATCAGAAAGATAGAAGTTGTTCCGCAGGATATTGGAAGGGTGCTACTCAACTTATTCAACAATGCTTTTTATGCGGCCTCCCTGCCCTCCATAGCAGGGTTCAACAAAAACCCAACTATTTGGGTAAGTACAAAACGTATTAGCACCCCTTCAGGGGCGGGGGGGCTTGAAATAAGGGTTCGTGACAATGGACCCGGCATCCCTCAAAACATAGTTGATAAAATCTTTCAGCCCTTCTTTACAACCAAACCAACAGGGCAGGGAACTGGGTTAGGCTTATCACTAAGCTATGATATAGTAAAAGCACATGGAGGAGAAATAAAAGTGGAAACAAAGGAGGGCGAAGGTGCAGAATTCATCATAACCCTACCAATTGTCTGAACCGGGATAAATGAGATGAGTGGGATTTGTGGGAAAGGGTTTTTTATCCCAATAATCCTACGGATCCCGGTTCAGACAAAAGGCGCTGATTTTTTTTGTACAATTGCCTTTGAAAAGCGTTTAAGAACTTGTGATGCTACAATACTTTCTAATCATATTGCTTGTTTTGTCCGGTAGGCTGTATGCCCAGGGTTCCGGATGCGAACCGGTTATTAGCATCACACTTAGTCAAAATAATGTTTGCAGTGGCACAACAATTTCGTTTCAGGCTGCCGTCGCCAATGGAGGCACGAATCCAACTTTTAACTGGAAGAAAAACGGGATTAGTCAGGTTGTGAGTGGTAATACTTCATACACCTCGTCTAATTTTCAGGATGGGGACATAATGAAGTGCGAATACTCTTGCATATCGGCATGTGGCAAAGAGACAACGGTTGTTAGCAACGCAATTACGCTACATGTTTTCAGCGACGTCACACCAACCGTTACCGTTTCCAACACTGACACCCTTATTTGTCAGGGAGAAATGACCACCTTTACAGCTACAGCTTTTTATGGCGATGCAATACCAAATTACTACTGGACCGTCAATGGAAACCCCGTTGGTACCAACAGTTCTACATTTGCTACCAACACCATTACCAATGGTGCGCGGGTAGAATGTCTACTTACCATTTCGTCTCCGGCTTGCCCCGGTATTACAAAGTCGGCTTCCTCTCAATTGACCATCTACGTATACCCACTCGTACACCCGATTATCACTATTGCAACCGCCAAAACAAATATCTGCAAGGGTGAGGAGGTTACTTTTACGGCGCTGGCCAATGGCGGTGCTTATCCGAGCTTTAGGTGGAAAATAAATGGTGTGCCAAGCGGAGATACTGCCTCCTCTTTTATCACTGACAAGTTAAAAGATAATGATACGATAACGTGTACAGCTACTATTCAGCAAGACTCCCGGTGTCATGAATCAACTACCACCGCCAGTTCGAATGTAGTTATAATGCATGTGCATGACTTTGTAGAACCTTCCTTGTCGTTGTTTGCATCCGCATTAGATGTATGTGCAGGTACACCACTAACATTTACCGTTGCACCGCAAAATGCGGGCGGTCTGATATTTTACCAATGGCAGGTAAACGGAAGCAACCAGCCAAACAATTCGTCTGTTTTTAGCAGCAGCCAACTGGCCAACGGCGACAAAGTCTCCTGTTCTATAACAACCAATATTACAGGCTGTACCTTTTCAAGAACGGTCTTCTCTGGCGATAAAGTAGTTACGATAAGAAAGCTTCCCACTATTACCTTTCCTTCGCCTCAAGTTTGGCTGACGCCTGGCGAGTCCACCAAGCTTCAGCCTGTTGTTTCTAACCGTATTGCATCATTTAAGTGGCAACCTGCGCAGGCACTACTTGACCCACAAACATTATCGCCTGCAACCATTCCCATTTTTAAGGACACTACTTTCCGTCTGACCGTAGTAGACGAAGATGGTTGTGTAGCCACTAATGCCATTCGCATTAAAGTTCTGCACAAGCTGCAAATGCCCTCTGCATTTTCCCCAAACCACGACGGAAAAAATGACCTCTTCCGCATACCGCCCTCCTCTACACTTGATTTAAACGAGTTTATGGTTTTTGACCGATGGGGCACAATGGTATTTTATACAACGGATATCAAAAAAGGGTGGGATGGCACTGTCAAAAGTCGCCCGGCAGATAGCGGCACTTATGTGTACTTTATCCAGGGAAGGGTCCTTAATAACGAAGTGTCGGTAAAAGGAACAGTGGTGCTCATTCGCTAATGTGGTGTTGGTGAAACGTTCCTTCTAATTATACAAGTACTGTTGAAATGAAATTAATAATATCTTCAATTACTATTAATCACTACTATTAGTCGCAGTAAATGAATGTGAGTATAAAAAATCGGTTGAATATTGGTTTTGCATTTGCCATATTATTAGTACTGCTTGTAGGGGCTATTTCGTTTATCACATCTCAAAAGCAATACCAGGAGGGCGAACTGGTTAAACATACTTACCAGGTAATCAACCAGCTTCAGAGCACACAAAACGTGTTGATAGACATGGAGACCGGACGTCGTGGATTTCGAAGTACAAACGAAAAGAAATTCCTGGAGCCTTACTACATCGGGCTGCAAAATGTAGAGCCGGTTTTATTGCAGTTGCGACAATTGATCAAAGACAATCCACAACAGATAGTTCGGGCGGAACAATTGAAGCGATCAACCGATGATTTACTTGCATTTTGGAGAGGTTTGGGTGAAGACGCAAGTAAGTACACAACCGCGAGGATATCAGAAATAATGGTTGCAGAAAAAGCCAGGATGGACAATATCAGGGTGCAGTTGATAAAAATGCAGACGGTTGAAGATCAACTTTTATTTGACCGCGAAAATGACAACAATCGCTCAGTCATTTTTGCAAGGACTGGATTAGTGGCCGGCATATTCCTCATCCTTTGCATCGTTATACTGCTGATCATTCAAATTTTAAAAGAATTTAAAAACAGGCAAAAAGCAGAAGAAGACCTGCAAAAAAATTATAAGGAGCTATCAATAGTCAATCAAGAAAGTTCAAAAAGGAACTGGCTATTGCATGGATTGGCTGAAGTCAATGATATTTTACAGGGTCATTTAGATGCCGTTACTTTATCTCAATTGGTATTAGATACAGTTATAAAATACGCAGGTCTTAAAGCCGGTGCTTTTTATATTTTCGACCCTCAGAAAAGCAATATTCAGTTGTTTGCATCTTATGCGCTGCCAGATACTGCAAAGAAAGAATACAATTTGCACGAAGGCTTTGTAGGCCAGGCCGCTGCCGGCAAAGAGCCTTTGATCATTTCCGACATTCCGCCTAAATATGCCACTATCGAGGGAGGCACCGTGCGCTTCGAACCCGTTCACGCCATCTATGCGTCTTTGCATCATAATGATGAGTTGAAGGGAATTATTGAAGTACTGTCTTTTGAACCTGTCGGGGATGAAACAATTGAACTATTAAAACTGGTAAGCAATAACATTGCGGTGGCACTGCACGTGGTTAAAGAAAGAGAAAAGGTGCAGCAACTGTTAGAACAGGTGCAACATCAAAAAGAAGTCTTGGAACACCAGCAGGAAGAACTGAGGCAAACGAATGAAGAGCTGACGGTACAGGCTGAAGTACTTCAAACATCTGAAGAAGAATTACGGGTACAGGAAGAAGAACTAAGACAGATAAATGCTGAGCTGAAAGAGAAAAACGCTGCAATCGAAAATGCAGGGCTAACATTGTCGCGCAAAGCAAAAGAACTGGAAGAGTCGAGCAAATACAAATCGGAGTTTCTAGCCAATATGTCGCACGAGTTGAGAACACCACTTAACAGTGTATTGATTTTAGCTAAAATGCTCGCCGAAAACAAAGATCGCAACCTGACCGAAAAGCAGGTGGCGCATGCCAGGATTATTTATAAGTCTGGAGCAGACC
>JALYZZ010000539.1 GCA_030948675.1 Bacteroidota bacterium
GTTCAGGACATCCCTGCTGATGCCCAGGTAATCAACTACCTGGTAGACCTTGACAAGTCTATTTTTGGCGTAAGACAAAATGTGTTTAACGCCTACTTAGAAGACAATATTGCTGTTACTGATAAACTCAACGTTAGCCTTGGTCTTCGTTTTGATTATGACAATCTTTCAAAAGCCGGCGGTAATAAAGGCGATTGGAATAACCTTGGACCAAGAACAAGCTTCAACTATAAAATTGACGACAAAAATATTATCAGGGGCGGCTATGGAATTTTTTACGATAAAATAAAGTACTCGGTTGCCAGCGACAATTTGCAGTTTAGCAATAACTCTGCAAACTTTAAATTAGAGTTAGCTCAGCTACAAAAGCTTGGTATTCTAAACCCTAATGCAGACCTCGATAAAATTACCCACCCCGGTAATCTAAAAGCTTTTTATGACCAGGGCTCAACCCCGGCATATTTGCAAGGTAAAACAGCGGAGCAAGCACAAGGCGATCGTGCTTTACAGTCGGCAGCTAATTATCGTATAAAAAATCCTGATGGCTATCAAAACCCTTACTCTCATCAATTCACTTTGGGCTATGAAAGAAAGATTAACAATAACCTTAGTTTTATTGTCGATCTGGTTTATAGTGCTACAAACAATCTTTTCAGGATAACCAATCTTAACACCGCATCTTCTTACGTGCTCGATCCTGCCAACCCTGTAGTACGCACCACTGCTGCAGCCAATCTTACCAGGCCTGTTCCTATTAAAACAGTTAACGGACAGTTTGAAGCGCAAATAAACGGTCAGTCGATAAGAGGTATCGGACGAGATGTATTTATGACCGAAACAAAAGGTCGTGCACGTTATGCAGCAATGAACCTTGTGCTGCAAAAAGATAAGGGGATAGATGATAATTATGCTTACCGGGTATCCTATTCATTATCGAGGATTAAAACAGATGCAGAAGGCATTAATGTAAGAGCAACAGACGCCAACAATTTCGACATGGAGTATGCCCCCGGCGATAATGATCGAACTCATGTAATTAGTGGCCTGATTAGCTGGTATCCTGCAAGAAATCTAAGCCTTACACCAACTATGCTTTTCCAAAGCGGACAACCTGCCAGCAGGTATGCCGATGCTACAAAATTCGGCGGCATAACTGATTTAAACGGCAATGGCGAGAATGCTTATGGCAACGCAGGCCCAGCCGATTATCAACCGGGCGAAACAAGGAACAATGACCGTTTGCCATCTGCCACGACCTTCGATTTTTCGGTAAAGTATAAAATAATGATTAGGCACGTTCCGGCACTTGAAATTTCTGCTGACGTTTACAATGTGCTCAATTCAGAAAATCTTACTGGTTTTAATGTTACAAAATCAACAAGCAATCAAATTCAACTAGGGCCGAGAAGTTCAAATACTTTTATTAAAAGAGCTGCCGCGCCACCCAGACAGTTTCAATTTGGTTTAAGGTATATCTGGTAGCGAACAAGGATTAAGCATCCATAATATGCTTTTCGTGCAACTCATTCTGTAGTCTGCTTCCATTGTATCAATGATAGACTTTACACTGTTAATAATCAGTATCTGCCAAAAATGAGCAACATAGTTTTAGATAAAAATAAGCTCTCCGATATAATATCTTATTTGCGAGACCAACAATTATTGGAAGCAGGGGAAACTGTTATAAGTGCCGACAAGCCGGGTGAGGGAAATATGAATTATGTGCTTCGTATAGAGCTTCCTAGCCGAAGCCTGATCATAAAGCAGGCACGGCCATATGTAGAGAAATATCCAACTATTCCTGCACCTGAAGAGAGAGCAATTATTGAAGGGGAATTTTACAAACAGATTGCAACTAATCAAGTGTTAAAAGCTGCAATGCCTTCTGTGGTGAAGGTAGATGAAGCAAATCATATCATCGTACTTGAAGATCTTGGTCATTCAAATGATTATACTTTTCTCTACAAGCAAGGCAGCGTATTGAGCCAAGAGGAAGCAGAGTCACTGTCAACATTTTTATCGGTATTACATGCTAATTGTAAATCTTCAGACCACAATGAATTGATGGCAAACAGAAAATTAAGAGCCTTAAACCATCAACATATTTTTCTATACCCATTAATGATCGAGAACGGCTTTGATCTTGATACTATTCAACCCGGTTTGCAGGAACTTTCAATGCCATTAAAAAAGAACGGGCATTTGAAACAAATAGCTGAAGCGTTAGGGGAAATTTATTTAAAGGATGGAACCACTTTACTGCATGGAGATTATTATCCCGGCAGTTGGCTAAAGACTTCTGCAGGCATCAAAATAATTGATCCTGAGTTTTGTTTTTATGGTTCTGCAGAATTTGACCTGGCAGTTATGCTAGCTCATTTAATGTTGGCGGGCCAACCAGATATTGTTTTAGAAACAGTAAAAAGTTGTTACAAAAAGCAGCCTGAATTTAACGACAATCTATTGCAACAATTTATCGGTATCGAAGTTGTTCGTCGCATTATCGGTCTTGCCCAATTACCGTTACAGCTATCTTTAGGGGAGAAACAAGGCTTGCTAAACAAGGCGCTTAGTCTACTAAATATTTAAATCATCATTAAAATTAAATCTGTGAACAAACAGCCGAAAAGAATATGGATGGATACAGATATTATGATTGGGCTACCGGTCAGAGCACCTCGCGAAGTAGACGATGGAGTAACGCTTATAATGGCACTGAGACAACCTTCGATTGAGTTAGCAGGAATAAGCTTAATAACAGAAATTGATTACGCTGAAGAAGTAACGCTTAAGCTGCTTAACTGGTACAATAAAACCGGAAAAGATATTCCCGTTTATAAGGGATCTAACGAAGCGAATGATGTAGGTGAAGAAAACGATGCAACAAAAGCATTAGCGGCTGCGCTTGAAAAAGAAAAACTTTTTATTCTTGCAATTGGTCCCGCTACAAACATCGCCACAGTGTTGAAAAACAGGCCTGAGTTAGCTTCGCAAATAGAAGAAATTGCATTTTGTGTTGGAAGAACAGAAGGACTGGAATTCAGACCAGGATTAGGCAATTACGCCGTTGCCGACTATAATTTTGACAGAGATGTAGAGTCTTTTCAAATTATTTTAGATACAGATGTTCCACTTGTTTTTTCAGGCTTTGAATGTAGCTACGATGTTTTTCTTGGGCCTATTGATATTGACAGGCTAAGCGAAGGAACAGAAGGCGATAAATGGGTGTATGATCAACTGATGCCCTGGATCAGAAGAGGCCATTCCCTTTTTGGTTCCGAAGGGTTCATCCCGTATGATACCACAGTGCTTGGCTATTTTACCCATCCTGAACAATTTAAATATTACGATGACATCCCCGTACAAATAAATGAAAAGCCAAATGATGCGCCAATGAATGGACGAGATCCAAGGTTAGTAAAACCGTACCTGGAAGTCTCTTATGATTTTTCATCTACAAGAAAAGTTAAGTATGCATATCAGACACTGCCAGGGTTTGAGGAAATTGTAATTAAAAGTTTGTTGGGGAGATGACCAGTTGGCGATAGTATTCAAATTGAAAAAACGAGGTGTTTAAACCTACCTCAACGGGAAATCCGGTTTAGGAAACACGCAGAAGAAGGAACATAAGGAAAAAAATTGTTTAGGGAAAATGAAAAGTAAGTATTAATGAAGAAAATAAGTCTGTTGGCAGGGTTCCTGGTCATACTATTATACCTATTCGGCTGTAATAATCAAAGTGCAACGACAGATGTAAATATCGAAAAATTAAGTTGGCCGCAAATAGAACAAATAGGAAAAGGTAAAGCCGTCACCATGGTTATGTCTGTAGGATCAAAAGGTGTGAACAAGTGCATGAATGAATTTGTGATACCTGAGCTGCTGCAACGTTTTGGTATAAAAATGAATATTATAAATGGCCAGGGTAAAGAAATTGTGAGCAATATAATGAGTGAAAAAGAGGCCGGTAAGGCAGTTGGCCAGGCAGATCTTTGCTGGATAAATGGTGAAACGTTCTACCAGCTCAGACAAATAGACGGACTTTTCGGTCCATACACGGATAAGTTGCCAAATAGTAAGTTTGTAGACTATAGCAACCCTATTATAAAATACGATTTCCAGGAAGAAGTGAAAGGTTATGAAACACCGTGGAGCTTAGCTGCGTTCTCTCTGATTTATGACAGCGCAAGAGTAAAGCAGGCACCTGTTAGTATGCAGGATTTTGAACAATACTGGAAGGCTCATCCGGGAAAGTTTACGATACCTAATGATTTCTCCGGCCTCACGCTAATTAAAACGTGGCTAATAGAACTGGCAGGAAAACCTGATGCACTAGACGGTAAATTTGACCAGCACAAATATGATCAGTATTCACAGCAATTGTGGAGTTGGTTAAATAAAAACAAGCAATACTTTTGGAAAAAAGGCGAAACGTTTCCAGCAAACAATACCCTGGTATCGCAAATGTTTGCTAATGGAGAACTTGATTTCGCACTCAGTTTTTCTGTTGCTGACATTGATCTTAAAATTGCTGAAGGGGTTTATCCTGCAACTTCAAAGCCCTTAATTTTAAAAGCCGGTTCTATACAGAATGCAAACTATATTGGCATTACCGCAAATTCTGCGCAAAAAGCGGCGGCAATGGTCGTATGTAATTTCTTGATTAGTCCAGAAGCGCAAGCTAAAAAAGCTGATCTAAATTTCTCCGGTGCACACACTGTATTATCTGAAAAAAAGTTGTCCTCTGCAGACCAGGAACGTTTTAATGTGTTGGCCACAGTAAAACATGGCTTACAACCTAAAGACCTTGAAGGCAAAGCCATAAAAGAACCTGCGCCAATGTATATGATAAAGGTATCGGACGACTTTAGAAAAAAAGTAATCGAAGCAAGATAATGTTCCCGAAAAGATTAAATCTAATCGTATATGCTTTACTATTTTTCTTTGCAGTATTGCCTTTAGTATGCGGACTGGGGTTTGCCATATTATATAGTTTTGGAATAGTAGGCGTGCTCAATAATGGTTTCACACTCCAGCACTGGTTCAATGTTTTTGCTGAAGGTAACGTCGTTCATTCTTTTTTATACAGCGCGTTAATTGCAATAGTAGCGGTATCTATTTCTGTCACGCTAGCATTACTTACTGCACTGGTTCATCATAAAGCTTTCACAAACAGTTTCTTTTCTTATATCATTTATATCCCGCTGGCGTTTCCTGGTATTGTAGCCGCGTTTTTCTTTTTTCAATTTTTATCAAAAGCAGGCGTTGTGTCCAGAATTTTGTATCAAATACACGTCATCAACTCAATTGATCAATTCCCTGATTTGGTAAATGACTCATTCGGGATAGGGATGATCGTTGCCCACGTGTTTTTGTCGTTTCCATTTTTTGTATTGCTTTTCGTAAATCTTATTGAAACAGAGCGAATAGCTGATTACCAGCAACTCGCTTCAACCTTATCGGCAAGCAAATGGCAAAATTTTTTTCGTGTTTCTGCTCCCCTCCTTTTGCAAAAAGCTTTACCTAATATCATTCTGTACTTCATTTTCATATTTGGCGCATTCGAGGTGCCATTGTTGCTCGGTAGATCCAATCCGGAAACAGTTTCAGTATTGGCAGCAAGAAAGCTGCAACGCTTCGATCTTCTAGATATTCCGCAAGGGTATGCCGTCGCAGTTCTATACACGATTTTCGTTTTTACACTCCTGGTCTTTATGTTTAAAATTAAGAAGACAGATGAGGTTTAAAACAAAGAATATTAGCCTCATGATAATTGCAGGAGCTTGCATAATACCGGTCATCATTTTAGTCGCATTGTCATTGTCGCAGAATTGGGCGTACCCTTTTATCCTCCCCCGAAGCTTTAACGCACAGTA
>JALYZZ010000541.1 GCA_030948675.1 Bacteroidota bacterium
CGTTTGGATGACCAGTAGTGGCAGGGTCGAGATCGTTATTTCTTAAAGTCATGTATAGCGCAACAAAGTCGCTCCAACCCTCGCCACCTTGCTCAGCGCCTCCTAACGTACCCGTTAGGCGGGTTGAGATGCCGTGTCCATACTCATGAGAAATGACTCCATTATCAATGTCACCATCGCGTTTTGGCAATGGCGGCTTATCTGCTCTTAATGATCCATTAATAGTGTCTCCGCTTACAAGTACATCCTTCAACTCCTTGCCATCTTTCAGGCTAATCATCACCGCTGGTATTACGATTGCGTTTCCCGGAGCATCTGATCCACCCATTGCTATAGGTGGCCCATCTACATTGTTAATTACAATTACTCCAACCGCGCCACCTGCCTGCGCACCTAACACTTTTTCTACAAAAGAACATCCGCCTCTATCTATTAATGCAATTTTGCCCGAGACATTTTGCGAAGGCAGGGCAACACTTTGCTGACCTGCACTGCAACCCTGAGAAGAAGTACCGACTGTGGAAGCTGCATTTTTTTGAACAATAGCAAACGGTTTGCGCGAAACAGAGTCGGTATATAAATTGTTCTTTGCTGCAGGATTACTATTAAAGGACCCCTGTACCGCTAAATACTTTTTACCAGGAGGCGGAACACCATGAGACGAAGCCCTAATTTGAACTAAGGAGTCTGCAGAGGCAGTGGTCCATAAATACATTTGCATCTGACCGTTGAGCCCATCTCCGCCAGGTGGGGTAAAAAAGTTTGCATTATTTGTTCCGCCACCGTCCTGTGCCTGTGCAAGCACCTCATCTCCCTGACCGGTTGCTTTACCTCTTGGGGTGGTTGGATTATTGGAAAAAAGGTGAGATTCTTCAAAATTTCCTGCAGCTTCATTAAATCCCATGTAGTAAAACACATCATGCATAAGGTTATTCCAATAAAACAGATTAACAATAGCTGCATAATAGTTGCTTTGATTGCCGGCTCCCTTATCTTCCGGTTGCTTCGACTGATCATAAGAATAGTCGAAAACAAAGGGTTCGGTAAGGGGATAAGTTCCTGGTATAGGGCCGTTAGTAGGGAAAGCGGTACGGGTAGGATCTGCAGATGGAACACCCCCTAGTGGTCCCGGGCTTGGGTCTTGAAATGCCCAAACGTTGTTACCCCTCGTATAATTATAAGTAGTAGCGCCTGCATTTATTCTGTGCCATCCATCGGGCGAAGAAAGTGTATCACCGCTTCTGTTACTTACCGAATGTAGTGCAGGCTGTTGAATAGAGTCGATAGGATTTTCTAATGGAAGGTCATATACACGGTAAGAGTTTGCTATGATTGCTTCAGGTGCTAACTGAGCAATCGACTTTTTGTAGCTGGCAGCATTTGTTGAGGAGCGTGTAGCGGAAACAGATTCCTCGGGTTTTATGTCAGATAAATGTGCATCAGTTTCTGCCCCACCGAAATTACAATGCTTAATTACATCTGTCTTTTCTAAGATCTTTCCGCTTTTAGCGTCTACATATGCAACCCAATAATGCTGCCGGTACGTATCCATCATTTGTACTTCCCATGCAGGTTGCAATGTTTTTAAACGGGCAATATTGTAATAAACAAGACGAACAGGAATATTCCACATAGAGTACTCTGTTCGCTTATAGATAGTGACCTGGTCAGCACCTTTTGCAGGTTCTTTCAAATCAAACTTTTTTTCGGCTGCATATCCTATATCGTTCATTAAGCGAATAACGGCATCACTCGAAGTAACGCTTGTTACAACTGGATTTACTTTAAACTCGCTAACAGGCACCAGGTTATTTGCATCTACCTGCTTATTTGCAGTAGTATGAAGAGAAAAACTAGTACCGGCGATAGTAAGGCCATTCAATGACTGAGTAGCATAAATGTGCTGAATACCAGTTGTATTATCAACATATTCTTTAGTAACGACGAGGTTTTGAGCTTCATTTGCTAACAAACCCCACTTTTGACCATTCCTTTCTACATACTTCTTAAGAAGATTGGTACTAGATAGTGTCTGGCAAAAGGTGTTGGTTGTAAAAGTGAGAAATACTACCATTAGAGGCAGCACAAAAAAAGCGGGCGTTGCCGGCCGCATTGTTTTAAGGGTCATAGAGTAACAGTTTTGATGATAAGCAGATTGGTTAAATAAAAGAATTAGAAAAAACGATAAACTATCTTGTGTTAATTTTTACTTAAAAAGCGTGCCAAACGTTAAGTATTACTCAAGATATTTTTAGTATTGATACGAAAATACTCGTATATGGCAAAACAGATTAAACCAACGGAAGGTGAGCTTGAAATTTTGCAAGTTTTGTGGAAAAAAGGAAAGGCAACTGTAAGAGAGGTACATGAAACCATCCTCAAATCTAAAGAAGCAGGCTATACTACTACCCTGAAGTTAATGCAAATCATGTTTGAAAAGGGCCTGGTAACGCGGGATGACTCGGCAAAAACACACATTTATGAAGCAAATGTGAGCAAAGAAAAAACCCAAACGCAGTTTGTAGGAAAAATGATTTCGACACTGTTTGGTGGATCGTCTACCCAATTAGTTATGCAAGCACTCGGAAGCCAGGCCCCCACCAAAGAGGAGTTAGATGAAATACAACAATTGCTTGATAATTTGAAAAACCAATAATATGCAACCGCTGCTCCATTCTCCTTTTTTGCAGGCGCTGGGCTACAGCATTATCAATAGTTTATGGCAGTTTGCTTTTCTATGGCTTGTATATTTTGCTTTAAACACAATTTTCAAACTATCCTCTTATCAAAAGTACAATACAGGACTCTTATTGCAAATCGCTGGTTTTACCTGGTTTTTAGTAACCCTGGTGGTTTATTACAACGAGTCACTGCTTATTGAAAATAATCAAAGCGTACAATTATATCTGCCGGCAGTGGCAATAAATACCGAGGGTACCTTTAAGCAGCGATTTTTTTTGTTCGTCCTTCGTCTCGAACAGTTTTTTCCTTACTTGTCAATTGCTTACCTCGCGCTGGTATTTATTCTATCCGTCAGATGGATATACGCCTATGCGTCTACACAGCAAGTAAGAGTTACAGGGCTGAAAGAAATAGATGATCAATGGCGTTTATTTATTCGTGATCTATCGCTTCAACTAGAGATAAATAGACACGTAGGCATTTACTTGTCCGAGCTTGTACAAACGCCTTTGACTATCGGCTTTTTTAAACCAATTATTTTAATACCCCTTGCAACGATCAATTATTTAGACATACACCAAATGGAAGCGGTTATTGTGCACGAGCTCGCGCATATAAAGCGATACGATTACTTATTCAACTTGCTGCTTGCGCTGATTGAAGCGTGCCTTTTCTTCAATCCATTTATGCAGTTGATACAGCAGCAGGTAAAAAAAGAGCGCGAAAACTGCTGCGACGACTGGGTTTTGAAATATAAATATTGCGCCTCTTCTTACGCCCGTGCTTTATTAAAGATTGCATCGAATCAAACTGAAAAGCCCTTACTAGCATTACACGCTACTGATAGCAAGAAATTGTTGATTACGAGAATAAAAAGAATTATTGAAAAAAATGAAAACAGCTTTTTTAACCACAAACATCAATTGTTGGCTTTGCTGGTGCTAACAACTGTCTTTAGTGCGCTCTCGTTTTTATCTCCTTCAAAAAAAGCAACTCATTCTTTACAATGGTCAGCGAAGACATCGGGGGTTGTTGAACTGATGGCAGCAAAGGTTAGAAATCCATTATTTAACCCTGTCTTTTTTCTTGCTGACACTTTTAAAACAGTAATAGCCGAAAAAGTGCCGGAAGACGTAAGATTTGTAAAAATAAAATTAGCAGCTAGTCGCATCGCCAATGGCTCTTTTCATTCGGCTACTTCCACAACCGCCAACGTTGCTCCTTCGATGTTTATTGCACAAGTTGAAAATGATGAACTTTCGAAAAACATACCTTGTTCCCCTTCAGCAATAAAGCAATACAGCGTTACCAATCCTCTCAATTTTTACGATAATACCGACAGAAAAGACGGCCAAAAAGCGTCTGTTGCAGCATTGTTACCTGAAAACTGGCTGCCAAAAGAAGGCTCAAGGCAAATTGAAATAGCCCAGAGCCAGGTCAATCGGCTTCAAAGAGCAATGGTAAACGAAAACGAAGTAGATGCAAATCTTAAAAAAATTAAATTGCAGTTAAACAACGCGCTTGAAGAGTTGAAGTCGTCAAAAAATCAGGTTGAGTTAAGCAAATTACGGTTGCTGGTTCGCTCAACCGTCAGGAAGACTATTAGTGATATGAAGAGAAAAAGCGTAACCCGAACCCTTACTGATCTACATTTTTTCAGGCTAAATGAATTAGAATTACTGCAACACGAAATTGAAAGACAAATTGACTCAATTGAAGAACCTTCCTTTCTTGCGACTACACTAAATGC
>JALYZZ010000554.1 GCA_030948675.1 Bacteroidota bacterium
GACACAACGGTGGTGAAACCAGATCTGATGCCGGTAGATAAAAATTGCTTACGAAAGAGTAGCTCGTTGCTGCGATGCAAAAACCTTTACATCCCAACTGATATTAGCACCTGCTTTTCGCAGCGTTTCTGCTACCGAGCAGTACTTATCCATTGAAAGCGCGCAAGCTCTTTTAGCCTTATCCAAATCAATATCACCTTTTAGCTCAAAAACAATGTTCACTGTCTTCCAGAGAGAGGGTTCAACTCCAGCCTCCCGCTCTCCCTCAATTTTCATATCAAAACCTTCGATGGTTTGTCTTTGCTTTTTAAGAATAGAAACAATATCAATACCAGCGCAACCACCCATACCCATTAGCAATAACTGCATTGGTCTTGCGCCAAAACCTTTTCCACCATGCTCGGGAGTGCTATCAATACGTACCACGTTTCCGTTTGAGTCTTTGGCTTCGAAGCCAAAATCTGCCTCAACGCGGGTCAATTGTATATTAACCATAAAAAATCTTTTTGCAAATGTAATTCATGCAAGCTGTTACTTTGTTTTGAATACAGGAAGAATACATGAATCATTTGCATTGTAACAAACCTTTTAAGACCGAGATGGGTGCTACCATTAGCAATTTAACCATCGCTTATGACACTTATGGTGCGCTCAATGAAAAGAAGGACAATGTAGTGTGGATATGCCATGCCCTGACATCGAACTCAGCAGTTACAGAATGGTGGCCGGGGTTAGTCGGGCAAAACTATTTAATTGACCCTGCACGATACTTTATTGTTTGTGCCAACATCATCGGTTCCTGTTACGGCTCTACCGGACCAACCACTGAAAATGCTGAAACGGGCAAGCCTTATTATCACCAATTTCCGCTGATTACCATCAGAGATATGGTGAAAGCGCACATTTTGTTGAGGCAACAGTTAGGCATAAAAGAAATATTTTTACTAATGGCAGGCAGCATGGGTGGCTACCAGGCCCTTGAATGGTGTGTGATGGAACAACCTCTGATTCAAAATCTTTTTTTAATAACAACATCGGCAGCAGAAAGTGCATGGGGCATTGCCATTCATACCGCTCAAAGACTTGCTATTGAAGCCGACAGCACCTGGAAAGATGAAAGCAGGGAAGCCGGCAGACACGGACTGAAAGCTGCGCGGGCAATTGGGCTGCTAACCTATAGGAACTATAAGATTCTTGTTGAAAAACAAACTGACAGCAATTCCGATAAGCTTGACAACTTCAAGGCTTCGTCTTACATAAATTACCAGGGCGAGAAACTTGTAAACAGGTTTAACGCGCAAAGTTACTGGTTGCTTACAAAAGCGATGGATAGCCATAATATAGCAAGGGCAAGAAATAAAACGCAGGAAGAGGTGCTGGGGTCGTTGCAGCAAAAAACTTTGATTATTGGCATTAGAAGCGACCTGCTTTGTCCACTGCAGGAGCAAAAGCATATTGCTGATAACATGCCAAATGCCACTTACGTAGAAATTGATTCGTCTTACGGCCACGATGGTTTTTTGATTGAATATGAGAAAATATCCATGCACATGTCTCGGTGGTTGGGCCAAGAAAACTAATACCTTTTCTATCTGCTGTTAACGAATAAAAATTGAATCAATCTTTTATTGCCACTTTACCCTCTTTTTACTTGTGTATCGATTATTGGAAAAGGTTAACACCAGGCGATTTTTTAACCGTTAAAATAAAGGCAAACAAATTGCTCAGCTATACCGTCACTACATACTTAAAAAGCAAATGTTTACTTTTGCCGGATGGATTTTGCTCAGACATCTGTTATTACCACCCTTCCTGTGATGGAAGCTTTTTATACCATCCAGGGAGAAGGATTTCACCAGGGTCGTGCTGCTTATTTTATCAGGCTTGCAGGTTGTAATGTTGGCTGCTTCTGGTGCGACGTGAAAGAAAGCTGGGACGTTGACAAACATCCAAGAATAGCGACCGATGATATAGTAGACCAGGCGAACAGAGAACCAGGCAGACTGGCAGTAATTACAGGCGGAGAGCCTTTAATGCATCAACTCGATGAACTGACCTTTAAGTTACAAAGTGCAGGCTTCGAAACAAACATCGAAACTTCTGGCTCCTTTCCCTTATCCGGACACTGGGATTGGATCTGCGTATCACCAAAAAAATTCAAGCCTCCAACAAAAGAAGCATTGACGCAGGCAAACGAGTTAAAGGTAATTATCTACAATAAGAATGACTTTGCCTGGGCCGAAAAGCATGCAGCAGAAGTAACGGAAGGCTGTAAGC
>JALYZZ010000475.1 GCA_030948675.1 Bacteroidota bacterium
AAAGCGTATTGGCAGTATCGAATAAGCAGCTTGTAAAATGAACTTTGTATTCAAAACTTACTGTAAAAGATTGTTGTAGATAATCAGACATGATAATGAGTATGCGCTGCCGGTATGCCAGCTTTTCTATTTTTTAGCAATACTATTAAACACACTGCTGTTAGTATTGATTTTCAGTGCGCAAAGATATTAGGTAACTGCAAAAAGTCGACCTAATTTTATTGATAGAGGTAATAAAATTACAATTACAACAGCAACAGCCAATTGTCCAAATGCTGCTGCCCATGCCGCGTTCATCAGTATCAGTGCTAAAACACCTGCTTTAACTGCTTTGCCAATGTTTCGGCCTACCGGTTCCTTTATTGCTGCCAGCAATGGTTTAAATATCATCCACACAAAAGGTAGCAGAAAAATAAGTGCATACAAAATAGTTTGGCGAACGAAAGAAAAATAGAGAATACAAGCTATAACAATTGCATAGAGAAAAGCGCCATTGTAGAGTGTTGATTTGCTGCCTCCATGTACTTCACCACGGCTAATCATGGTGATAGATGCAATGTAAATGATAGGTATAAAACCAAGATACCAGGTTTCCTGCAGCGAAGCATATACTATACTTATACCCAAAAGCAGGTTTAGTCCGCGGCATAAACCCATATTAATCGGTCCTAAAAAGTGGTAATGTTTGCCCCACCTGTCGTATACCAGTGCACATAAAGCAACAGAAACAGCAAGCAAACCAGACGTAAGGTTCACTAAAAAAGCAAGCATTATTCCTACTGCCAGAAGTAAAGTGCCTAGTGTTGCCGCTTCTGTTACAGAAATGAGTCCACTGGGAATAGGTCGTTCCGGTCGTTCCATACGATCTAACCGAGCATCGAATACATCGTTGAAGACTACTCCGCCGCCATATAAACCTGCTGTTGACAGGCAAAGAAGCAATACAGGAAGAAAATTGAAATCATGGAAAACACCATGTAAAAAAAAACCCGAAATAGCAACTCCGGCCAACACATCTGCAATGGAAGTAGTAATGTTCGCTGGTCGCATCAATCGTAAATAACCGGTTGTTTTGCTCACGTTATTAATGAAGGCTGGTTACAATAAAGAAACTTTTTTTGATAAAAGCCAAAGCTGCACGTAGGGATGTGGAAGAACGTAATGCGTCGCAACGATGACGAAATGAAAAACTGTTGTTGGTAAACAAAAAACGACTTAGCTAATGATGATGGAAGCCTTATCAATTCTAGGTTGTTGCCCTCCGCGGAGTACGGTGTTGCCTTCAAATTTTTCTGACTGATCTATATTTTTTACATCCATAAAATCTGCTTCATTTATTTGCCCACTCTTACCGAAGGCTGTAATAGCATTTTGATAAGTAACCATGCGAATGTCTTCAGTACTTATGCCACGAAGTTTCATTAAAGCGGCAGTTTTGGGTACAGCTAGCGGATCACTAATGCCCCAGTCAGCAGCAGAATTGATCATGATACGCCCGGTTCCATATTGTTTTACAATTTCAACCATACGCTCGTTACCCATTTTAGTAAAGGGGTAAATGGTAAAGGCTGCCCAAAAGCCACGATCTAGCACTTCCTTTACAGTTTCCTCGTTATTATGATCAACAATTACTGTATCGGGGTTTAAGCCATGTTCGATGGCAATATCCATGCTTCTGCGGGTTCCTCTTTTTTTGTCGCGGTGGGGGGTATGAATTTGTACCGGCAGTGCTACTTCTTTTGCCAGCTCCAGTTGCAGGCGATAATATTTTTCTTCTGCTGGTGTCTGATCGTCAAAACCGATCTCGCCTATGCCAACTACACCCTCTTTCAGCACAAATAAGGGAAGGATTTCCATCACTTGCTCTGCAAGCCGTTCGTTATTTGCTTCACGGGAGTTTAAGCCGATCGTACAATAATGTTTAATGCCAAATTGAGAGGAACGAAACCTTTCCCAACCGATGAGACTACTATAATAGTCGCGAAAACTATCAATGCCGGTTCGTGGCTGACCAAGCCAAAACGCTGGTTCTATAAGCGCCACCACTCCTGCATCGTACATCGCCTGGTAATCGTCGGTGGTACGCGAAGTCATGTGAACGTGCGGGTCAAAAAAGCGCATTCCTTTGGTACCTGCTAAATCAACAGAAGCTCCGCTTTCTGCAAGAGCTACGTTTTCCCCATCAAAAGAGCTGCAACACATATGGCGAAGTATAAATGAATTTTATAATTATTATATCAGAAACTATAGAGAATCCCAGTTCAGTTTATTTTCTATGATAGCCAACTTCAGATCAGGTGCACTATCAATCAACTCTTTTGCAGGCTGGAAATTGCTATTTAAGGCTGCAAGAGCAGCAGCTTTTTTCTCTAAAAGATTCAGGCTGCTAAAAGCTTTTTGTATGCTGCTAAAATTATTTCCGTCGATAAATTTTGTAATCAACCTCCACAACTGGGGATTGACAATACGTTGAGCAGCCCACCGTTCACTCGCATAATCAATTAAAATTGCCGCTAATTCTTTATTGGCTCTTTCATCTAATCCAATGATTCGTTTTACATCTTTATCGGTAAAAAAAGCCTTCAACACCAGCTGATTCCAGGCCTGCTCATTTAAATATTTATATGGATAAGGGTTGTTGTACATGATTGCTTCTAAAACAATCCCGATATTACTTCTTATACCTTCGGCACATTGTTTTTGCCAGTCTTCCTGGAAATGAAGGCCTGGCAAAGCAGAATAAAGTGCAACCAATTCATTCATCTCTGCTGCTAAAAAAAGGTTCTCTAATTTTTTGAAGTAGTTTTCCTTGTCGGTCGGTTCAACTTGTAACAATAGCCACACTCTGCAAAGCCGGTCAATCATCCAATCCAATATTGTAAAATGTGCGTGAACTGTTGCCAGGTCAGCTTGTTCCTCTTTCGTTACTTCAACAACCTTCTTCCCGGTTTTTCTTGGTACTGCTGCAAACGCCAGATTTAATTGGGTCGCCATCTGCTCATTACGTATTTGTGCAGCCTTTTCGTGTAACCAATCATTTACTTCTACTGTTACATTATGCCTAATGATCGTAGCAAGCAGCTTTTCTAAAAATCTCTCTTGGTTTGCCCGCATATTAATGTTGAACATTATTGACCGCAAAATAATTGATTGCTAAAGCTGCAGTGATAATTAGTAAGCCAAAAAATTCCCGAGTCTTTTCAATATAGGGTTTAGTAGCCTGCATACTCTCTACAATGCTTGGCTTATTATATTTTACTATCCAGTCTTTAACTCCATCTTTTGTAAAGAAAAGTTTGATTGCATAAAAAACATAAAATGCCATTGCAATCAGGTAAACAATCGGGTAATACAAATGGAATGCAGCAAGACCGCAACATACTGCAGCTACCAAATAGATTGGCACCCAAAGCCAAGAGTCGTTGTCATTAAGATTTACATAAGCAAATAACACGAACGCTACGCAAAAAAAGCCATTTAAGATGCTTAAAAACATAAGTGATTATTTAGCAAGCTGTTTTTCAATCAACTGATAAAAGTAAGGTGTAAAAGTATGAATTATTATTTTTTTAGCGTTTCGACTTTTTTAAAAAACTACTGTTTATTATTTCTAATAGAGGAGCTTTTTGTTTTTATCAATATATGTCAAATAATCAACAAGGTGGCGGCGGTGATTAACGAGAACAATACTGTTCATACCTGAAAAATGAAAATTGAAAATAGTATGTATAGCGTGCAGCAAACTCTGCTTACCAAGTGTCACATATTTAATTGTTATTTCTTTTTTTAGCTTGTTTAATTAATAATCAAGTTATTAATCACAACTTTCAACAGTGCTTATTATTTTTTTTTTAAGGATTGATAAGAAAGAAAATACACTCTTTAATTAAAAAAGTATCTGTATTTTTATTCCAATTATAACAATTTTTAAACAACTTTGTTACATAAGACGTATTAAACATTCAAAAACTACTGCTATATGAAGAGTGCACTACCACGTTTGGTGTTTTTATTCTCCTTTCTGTCTATTTTATTTCCACTCACAATCTTTGCCCAAGGCAAAAGAATTACCGGTAAGATTACCGATCCTTCCGGTGCTGGTTTAGCCGGCGTGAGTATTAAAGCTAAAAATGCAAATGCAGGAGGAACGACGGATGCTACCGGAACATTCTCTTTGACTGTTCCTCAAAACGTTTCTTATTTAACTATTTCATCTGTTGGTTTTACTCAGCAGGAAATTTCTATTAGAGACCGTTCAACAATCGACGTTCAATTAATGCCGTCCACCGGGCAATTAACTGAAGTTGTTGTAACAGGGTATGGTACTCAAAGAAGAAAGGAAGTTACACAGGCCATTACTACTGTAAATGCAGAACAGTTTAATAAGGGTAATATTAACGACGTAGCGCAACTGCTACAAGGTAAAGTTGCGGGTTTATCGATAGCCCGTCCGGGTGGCAACCCTAATGGAGGTTTTGAAATCCGCTTAAGGGGTGTTTCAACATTAGGTGCAGGTACATCACCATTGGTGGTTCTTGACGGCCAGGTAGGTGCAGACTTAAATACGGTTGATCCTAATGACATTGCCAGTATTGATGTACTAAAAGATGGATCATCAGCAGCTATTTATGGAACGCGCGGATCTGCAGGTGTAATTATCATCACCACAAAAAAGGGAGCGGCAAATACTTCGCAGGTATCCTACAGTGGCTCAGTCACTGCCGAGAAAGGAGCAAGGTTTACAAAACATATGACCGCTGACGAGTTTCGTACCTTAATAAAAGCAACAGGTGTAGGTACGGATTATGGCTTCAATACTGATTGGAATAAAGAAATTACGCGTACAGCGCTGGCACATGCTCACAACATATCTTTTTCAGGAGGTAGTGGTCATACAACTTATAATGCTTCAGTTAATTACAGAAATACTCAGGGTGTTGCTATAATGACAGGTTTCAACCAGGTGAACGGGCGCTTGAACTTAACGCATAAAGCATTAAATGATCGCCTGGTATTTAATGTAGAATTAAGTAATACCCGCAGAAAAGCTCAGAACGGCTTTACTAACGCCTTTGAATATGCCACCGTCTACAATCCGACATCTCCTATTTATGCACAAAATCCGGCGCAAGATTTAGCTGGTGGAGGTTATTTTGAAGTAAGCGCTACTGAGTATTCTAACCCCGTTGCAGTACTTAAGCAGAATACAAATGAGTCAGAATTAAAGAGAACCAATCTCGTTGGTTCTGTAGAACTTGAAATTATAAAAGGGCTAAAGTTTCTAACCAGATATGGACAACAATATTCCAGCAACTTTATTAATGCCTATACGCCCAGTAATGCCTTCATTGATCGCGGTTTTTACAACGGTGTCACGGGGGTTGGCCGTCACGGTTATGCTTATAAACAAGACAATGAAAGTATTAACCAACTGTATGAGAATCTGTTGACTTACCAGGGCAAATTTTCTAAAATAGACTATACAGCTTTAGCAGGATATTCTTACCAGGATTTTAAAAATCAGGGTTTTAATGTAGGAGCCGGTAATTTTATTACAGACTTGTCTGGACAAGATTTCTCTACCGCACAAGATTTTCCTAATGCGTTGGCATCTGTGGGAAGTTACAAAAACGGAAGTAAACTGATAGCCTTTTTTGGCCGTTTGAATCTTAATTTTAATAATTTGGTGTTTCTAACAGGATCTTTAAGAAGGGAAGGGTCTACACAGTTTGGTGTAAACAACCAGTGGGGATATTTTCCGGCAGTTAGTGCTGGAGCAGATTTAAATAAGTTGATTCATATTCCCACTGTAACGTCCTTAAAGCTAAGAGGTAGCTTTGGTATTACAGGTCAGCTTCCTCCATTCTCGTACCTATCTCAATTAACATTTGGTGGACAAGGTAACTATCTAATTAATGGTAGTTTCATCCAAACCTACGGGCCAAATCAAAATGCTAACCCTAACCTTAAATGGGAGAGAAAAGCAGAAACAGACATTGGCCTTGATTTCGTCGCTTTAAATAGTAAATTAACCGGTACTGTTGACTACTACGTTCGCAAAACATCTGATCTTATTTTTAATGTAACCGTTCCTGCACCTCCTGCCTTATTTAACAGGCAGTGGTCAAATGTTGGAGATTTAAGAGGTACTGGATTTGAGGCTGCATTAAATTATCAGGCAGTAAAACGTTCGAAATTTTCGTGGAATACCAGTATTAATTACGCGACTAATAAAGTAAAACTGGTAAGATTAGATCCTACCGCCGGTAACTACATTGGAGAAACAAATCTTGGATCTCCAGGGCAGGAAGCAACTCAAATTACCCGCACATTCGCTGATGCTGAGATTGGTGCTTTCTACAATGCTGTTTACCTCGGTGTTGATAAAAACGGCAAGTTTCTATTTGATGATGGAAAGGGCAATCCAGTTTTGTCTGGTCAAACAACTTATAAAACTGTGATAGGCCACGGACTGCCAAAATTTGAGATGGGTTGGTCTAACACATTTACTTATGGAGGATTTGATTTGAATATATTCTTGCGCGGTTCTTTCGGGCATTACCTAATCAATACGCAAAGAGCCTTTTATGAGAACCCTGCAGTAGCATCATCTTATAATGTTGTTAATACAAAATATTTCAACCCAAATTTAAAAGATGCTCAGATATTTAGCAGTTTGTACGTTGAAAAAGGAGACTTTGTAAAATTAGATAATGCAACTTTAGGCTATAACATTCCTGTAAAAAGTAACTCTATAAGGAATGTAAGAGCTTTCCTTACAGGTCGTAATTTATTTACAATTACAGGTTATACCGGAGCTGATCCTGAGGTAAGGTATTCAGATAACGGTAATATATTAGCTCCTGGAATTGATAGAAGAGGTACATGGGTCTTAACAAGATCATTTACTTTAGGTGTCAACGTCGGTTTCTAAACATTAAATTCTTTTTCACTTACGATATATTAGCAATATGAAATATAAATTATCACAAAAAATATTAGCCGCAGCTTTAATTATTACTGGCGCGTCCTGTACAAAACTAGATGAGTCATCTGTCTTATACGACAGGGTAACGGGCAGTCAATTTGGTAAAACAGACCTTGAAGTTAGCTCGGCAGTTGGTGCAGCTTATGCAAATCTTGCAGGTGTAGGCGGCAACAACCACTATATTCCTCTAAACGAAGTTACTACCGATGAAATGGTGGTTCCTACGAGAGGAGCAGACTGGGGAGATGGCGGCCATTGGGTAAGACTTAAAAGGCACACATACACATCAACTGACCCATTGCCGGGTAATGGTTGGAACTTTTGCTATACGGGGATTTCTAGCTGTAACCGCCTTATTGCCACACTAACAACTATTAACACTGCACCAGCTCTGGCTTACATCCCTGAGTTGAAGGTGTTAAGAGCCATTTATTACTACTGGTTGCTTGACTGGTACGGTAATGTGCCTTTAAGCATTGACTACAATGATACTAAGCCCCCATCCAATAGTACAAGGCAGCAAGTATATGATTTTGTAGAAAAGGAATTGCTTGAAAATAGTAAACTATTAAAGAAAACGGGTCCAGCAGATGCAAGTACCTATGGAAGGGTTAATTATTACACAGGCTATGCTTGCCTTGCGAAATTGTACTTAAATGCTCAGGTATACACCGGCACTCCGCAGTATGATAAAGCAATTGCTGCCTGCGACGAGATAATAAATTCTGGTAAATACAAATTAATGGATAACTATGCAGACAACTTTAGTCAGAACGACCAAAACTCGACTGAATTTATTTGGGCAATCCCTTTTGACCACGTTAAGTTTAAAGGGTTTAATATGGTGATGATGACATTGAGTTATTTGAACCAGCAGACTTATAACATTAATGCTCAACCCTGGAATGGATTTGCTTCAGTCGCTGAGTTTTATAATTCTTATATTGACCCTGTTCAAAATCCTGGTCCCCAGGGAACAGTTGTTGGCCTTGATCCAAAAGGTACACCAACAACCGGAACGGTAGATAAGAGGTTAACAAACTTTTTAGTTGGCCCTCAATATTCTTCTACCGGACAAAGATTATTGGATGATGGCGCAGAAGCAACAGACCCGGATGGCAAGCCTTTCACTTTCACTCCTTACATAAACGAATTGGAGCCACAAGCATGGAGGCAAGCGGGTGCCCGGATATCTAAATGGGGTTTTTATAATGGTATGACTTCTGACCTTGATAATGACTTTGCAATCTTTAGATATGCAGACATACTTTTGACTAAAGCTGAGGTGTTAGCAAGAAAAGCCGGGAATTGGAATGATGCGATTGCAATGTCAATAGTAAATCAAATTCGTACCACCCACGGTGGAGTAACTCCCTATGCTGTCATGACATCTGATAACTTCCTTGCCGAGCGCGGAAGAGAAATGTTTTCTGAAGCGTGGAGAAGGCAAGACATGATTAGGTTTGGTAAATTTAATAATGCGTTTCAATTTCATAATAAAGACGCAGATGCACACGTCAATGTCTTTCCTATACCAGAAACACAAATTAATGCAAACAAGAATTTGAAGCAAAATCCGGGTTATTAATTTACATAGTAATATCAATTGCTGATAAATTTTGAAGGCGTGAGGATTATCTTCACGCCTTCATCAATTTTGTAAAGTCGCTTCTTTCAAAACACTTTTAATTGTTAATTAAAAGTTTGTCTTCAATCTTCTTTTTAAATTGCTTTCTTTCCTTTTAGACGGATTTCTTGAAATCACTTTTTCGTGTTTAATTGTAACCAAATCAAAAAGGTGTCTCTAATAAAAGAAAGTTTTGAGTTTGTTTGTTTGTGCAGAAAGATGAGGTATTTAAGCATCATAATCTTATTTTCTTTTAGTTGTAGTTCCAACAGTAAATCTGATGATAAGCATTTGTTTACATTACTTCCTGCTGCTCGTACAAATGTTGCTTTCACAAATAATATAAGCTATACTGAAGAGTTCAATCCTTATACATTTAGAAATTTTTTTAACGGCGGTGGTGTTGCTGTCGGCGACCTTAATAATGACGGCCTTCCTGAGGTTTTCTTTTGTAGTAATCAGGGTTCAAACAAATTATATCTAAATAAGGGAAATTTTAATTTTCAGGATATATCCACTGCGGCAGGGGTCGGATCGGATAGCATCTGGTCCACTGGGGTTACGATGGCAGATGTAAATGGTGATGGGTTGCTGGATATTTACGTTTGTAAGTCCGGAGAGTTAAAAGGTAGTACCCGAAGTAACGAATTGTTTATTAATAACGGCAATCTTACCTTTTCTGAAAAAGCTAAGGAGTACGGCTTAGACAACCGGGGACTTTCTACCCATGCAGTTTTTTTTGATTATGACAACGACGGGGATCTTGATTGCTACTTGTTGAATAATTCTTTTCGGTCGGTGGGTAATTACGATTTGGTGAGAGATCAACGAAAAATAATTGACACACTTGGCGGTAACAAATTATATAGAAATGATGCAAATCATTTTAGAGACGTAACCCTAAAGTCTGGCATCTATAGCAGCAAAATTGGTTTTGGATTGGGTGTTACGATTTCTGATGTTAATAACGATGGCTGGCAGGACATATATGTTTCAAATGATTTTTTTGAGAAGGACTATCTATACCTAAACCAGCACAACGGTACTTTTAAAGAAACTCTTGAGAAGTATGTTAATGAGATCAGCATGAATTCAATGGGGGCGGATATTGCTGATATTAATAATGATGGCTACAGTGATATTTATGTTACAGACATGCTCCCCGAGCAGGATGCAAGAATAAAAACAAAAACAAATTTTGAGAATTGGAATAAGTATCAGTCAAACATTACGAATGGATACTACAAGCAGTTTGTCAGAAATTCATTGCAATTGAACGCTGGTTTAATTTCACCATCAATTGGCTCTTTCAAGGAAGTGGGGTTTAGTGAAATTGGCAGGTATGCAAATGTATCAGCGACGGATTGGAGCTGGGGTGCGTTAATCTTTGACATGGATAACGATGGCAATAAAGATATTTTTGTTGCAAATGGTATCTTTAAAGACATAACCGATCAGGATTATATTCAATACTCAGCCAATGAAGCGGGCAATATCAGGCAGAGAATTCTCAATAAAGAAAAGAATATAATAAAGAATTTAGTTGATTTAATTCCTTCACATCCTATCTCCAACTATGCTTTCAGTAACAATGGCGATTTAACTTTTACCAATAAGGCCAAAGAGTGGGGTCTTGATGAAAAAGGATTTAGTAACGGTTCTGCTTATGGAGATTTGGATAACGACGGAGATCTGGATTTGGTCGTTAACAATGTAAATATGCCCTGCTTTATCTA
>JALYZZ010000477.1 GCA_030948675.1 Bacteroidota bacterium
GACTTTGACAAAGACGGAAATACAGATATACTAATGGCAGGAAACTTTTACCAGTCAAAGCCCGAAGTGGGAATTTATGACGCCAGCTATGGAGTGTTTTTAAGAGGCGATGGTAAGGGGAACTTTAAGGCAGAGCCAATAGAAAAATCAAATTTGTATGTTAAAGGTGCAGTGCGGGATTTGAAGATGATAAAAACTCCAAAAACCAAACTTCTTTTAATAGCAAAAAACAACGATAAAATTCAGTTAGTTCAATACAAATGAAAGTAACAATCAAAACATTCGCTATAGGTTTATTTATGGCTCTCTTTTCTCTTGCCTGCAACAGAGACAAGGGTTTACAGCAGTATAAGGGATTGGTACAATCAGAACTTCAAAGCGGCAGGAAGGTAGACAGCATATTTTTTGGTATTTACCTGGGAATGAGCAGTAAGCAATTCTATACACACTGTTGGGAGTTGAATAAAAAAGGATTGCTGACAGACGGAAATAACAATACTGCTGTGTTGCATAAACTGAATAATAATGAGTTGAAGTACCCTGCTTCAATGAATTTCTATCCCGAATTTAAGCTAGACAAGATAACCCGCATGCTGGTCTCCTTTGAATATGACAGTTGGGCTCCCTGGAACAAAAAGTTGTATTCAGATAGTTTGCTACCTGATTTGTTGAAACTCTACCAGAAGTGGTATCAGGGTAATCCTTTTATAGAAATGGAGGACAAGGAAAAAAACCGTAAAATATTCATAAAAGTCGATGGTAACAGAAGGATTATAATTGGCAGGTTCAACGATAGAATAGTAAGGGTAGATTATAGCGATTTATTCGACGAGCGGCAATTAAAGAAATAAAATGTCAATTAAAATATATAAGGATCATGTGGGGTGGAATCTATTTAAGCATTGCTACGCTTTATTAGTAAGAAGAAAATTGCACGAACCTATTTTTTTTGTATTCATTTTTCTAGGTATTTTGTCATGTAATCAGAAAAAGCATGCAGAGTCGACACTTTTTCAAAAACTTGATTCTTCTCAGACTCATATCAATTTTAGCAACAACCTTACTTACGACGCTAAGTTTAATATTTATACTTATCGCAATTTCTATAATGGAGGTGGAGTTGCTATAGGAGACATTAACAACGACGGACTCCCTGATCTTTTTTTTACAGCCAATATGCTGCCCAACAGGCTTTTTTTGAATAAAGGAAAAATGCAGTTCGAAGACATCACTGATAAAGCCGGGATCGGTAAAAAGGGGAAATGGTCAACCGGAGTAAGCATGGCCGATGTAAATGGGGATGGACTGTTGGATATTTATGTCTGCAATAGCGGAGACATAAAGGGAGACAACCGACAAAATGAGTTGTATATTAATAACGGAAACTCAACGTTTACAGAGCGTGCTGCTGAATATGGGCTTGACGACAAGGGTTTGTCTACCCACGCTGCTTTTTTTGACTTTGATCACGATGGCGACCTTGATATGTTTTTGCTCAACAACTCTTTTAAGGCGATTGGCAGCTTTAATCTTCAAAAAAATGAAAGAGAATTGAGGGACTCTTTAGGCGGTGATAAACTGTTTAGAAACGATGGAAATCATTTTACGGATGTTAGTGTTAAAGCTGGTATTTATGGCAGTACTATTGGCTTTGGGCTCGGGGTAACCGTAGGTGACGTTAACAACGATGGATGGCAGGATATATATGTTTCAAATGATTTTTTTGAGAGAGATTATTTGTATATCAATCATAAAGATGGAACTTTTAAAGAAGTGTTGGAAGATGAAATGATGAGCATTAGTAATGCATCGATGGGGGCCGACATGGCTGATATAAACAACGACGCGACTCCGGATATTTTTGTTACTGAAATGTTGCCCGAGGATGAGGCGAGGATTAAAACAAACACCACTTTTGAAAATTGGGATAAATACCAGCTCGATTTAAAATATAACTATTATTACCAGTTCACCCGCAATATGTTGCAATTAAACAATGGAAATAATACCTTCTCAGAAATAGGAAGATTTGCAGGGGTCAATGCAACCGATTGGAGTTGGGGCGCTACAATTTCAGATTTGAATAACGACGGGTATAAAGATATATTTATAGCAAACGGCATTTACCAGGACCTTACTAATGAAGACTACATACAATATATTTCAAGTCATAACCCTTTTGAAGGGGTAACGCCAGGTAAGGCAGACTTTAGGAAACTCATCGATTTAATTCCTTCACATCCTATTTCGAACTATGCTTTTAGTAACAATGGCGATTTAACTTTTGCCAATAAGGCCAAAGAGTGGGGTCTTGATGAAAAAGGATTTAGTAACGGTTCTGCTTATGGAGATTTGGATAACGACGGAGATCTGGATTTGGTCGTTAACAATGTAAATATGCCCTGCTTTATCTA
>JALYZZ010000589.1 GCA_030948675.1 Bacteroidota bacterium
TTCTATACCTGCCAGGTTGGGTAAGCAAAAGGCGCTTCATGTGTCAGAATTATTGCATATAGCAAGCGCTGCACTGGTTGTTGCTGCCGGTGTTATAGCCTCTTTTGGTATCCTTTATTGGATGGGTATAGTTGTATTTGCAGGGATGTTGATTTATCAACATTCTATAGTAAAACCGGATGATCTCAGACGAGTAAATCTTGCCTTTATGACTGCTAACGGAATAGCAAGCGTAGTATTTGCCTGCTTTGTATTAGCAGAGATATTTTTTAAATGAAAAACCCCTGGACTGAAAGAAGCATAATTTTTTAAGTAAAAAAAATAGTTCCCGTTTTCATAGTCTCAATTCTCCAATTTCCAAACCAACAATCTTTGCCCCGTATACTATCTATCGACTATGGTTCTAAAAGAACAGGTCTTGCAGTCACTGACCCGTTACAAATTATTGCAGCCGGTCTTGCAGGTATTCACACCAAAGATTTAGAAAATTTTCTGGGCGAATATTTTAAAAAGGAACACGTTGAAAAAGTAATCATTGGCCATCCCACTAATTGGAACGATAGTGATACACATGCTACGCCATTGGTGCACGCTTTTATAAACCGTTTTAAAAAGGTATTTCCAAATATGCCGATCATAAAAGTGGATGAACGTTTTACTTCTAAACTCGCCGTACAAAGCATGATAGAAAGCGGCATGAAAAAGAAAAACAGACAGAACAAGCAGCTTGTAGATGAAATAGCTGCCACAATAATGCTGCAGCAATATCTAGATAGTATTAGCTAACCCGGCTTTTGTATTTTGCCACTTTTAAAGGTAATTTTGCCTTTTATAATCAATTGATTTTACTTCATGATACTTCCTATAGTAGCTTACGGAGCACCTGTTTTACGAAAAGTGTGTGTTGATATTACTGCCGAATACGAAAATTTAAATAAGCTGATACAAGACATGTGGGAGACCATGTACGCAAGTAACGGTGTAGGATTGGCTGCACCACAGATCAATAGAGGGGTTAGGCTATTTGTGATAGACAGTAAACAAATATTTGAAAACCAGGACGAAGAAGACAAGGGAAAATACCCCGACGAGCCGGGTGTAAAAAGGGTTTTCATAAATGCCCGTATCAAAGATTTTTTCGGAGACGACTGGAGTTATAACGAAGGTTGTTTAAGCATTCCAAAAATCAGGGAAGATATTATGAGGCCTGAAGAGGTTGTAATAGAATATGTTGATGAAAACTTTATATTTCATGCCGAAAAATTTGTTGGTATAACTGCCCGTATAATTCAACACGAGTTCGACCATATAGAAGGTAAACTGTTTATCGATTATTTAAAGCCCTTAAAAAAGAAGATGTTACAAGGGAAATTAAACGACATCAGCAAAGGCAAATTGAAGCTGGATTACAAAATGATGTACGCTAAATAGGAACAGGGAACAGCAATTTATTCGGTCCGGCCTTTTACATACCTCCGCCATTTTTCAATTACCTGTTCAATATCATTTGCCAGGGGCGCTTCGAAAAACATATCTTCATTTGTTACCGGGTGTTTAAAGCCAAGGGTAAAAGCATGCAACGCCTGCCGGTGGCATACCTCAAAACAGTTTTCGACAAATTGCTTGTATTTTGAGAAAATTGTTCCCTTTAAAATTTTATCTCCTCCGTAGGTGCTGTCAGCAAAAAGGGTATGTCCTATATGTTTCATGTGTACTCTTATTTGGTGGGTGCGGCCTGTTTCAAGTACACATTCAATTTTGGTAACGTAGTTAAACCGTTCGAGCACCCGGTAGTGAGTAGTTGCTTCTTTGCCATGCTCACCTTCGGGGTAAGCCTCAAAGAGTTTACGAAATCTTTGGTTGCGCCCTACGTGTGCCACTACTGTTCCTTCATCCCGGTCAAAGTCGCCCCATACCAGTGAGATGTATTTTCTTTGAATAGTATGGTTAAAAAATTGTTTTGCCAGATGAGCTGCAGCGGGTGCTGTTTTAGCCATTATCAGTAATCCGCTTGTATTCTTGTCAATCCGGTGTACAAGCCCGTAACGCGGCAGTAGATTTTCATCCACCTCAGGGTTTTGTTGTTTCAAATAGTACGCTATACCGTTCAGCAACGTGCCCGTATAATTTCCACTCCCCGGATGAACGACCATTCCCGCAGGTTTATTTACTACCATGACCGCGTCATCCTCGTACACAATATTGATATCCATTTTTTCCGGAATTACATCAGTAGATTCAGGATGATCGGTGGAATAAATAATAATCTCTTCAAAAGCCTTTACCTTATGATTGGCTTTTACCTGCTGACCATTTACAGTTATCAGGCCCGCTTCAATAGCTTGTTGTATTTTGTTTCTGGTTGCCCCCTCAATCCTGTTCATCAAAAACTTGTCGATCCTAATGGGCTCCTGACCTTTGTCTGTTTTTATAACCCTTGTTTCATACAACTCTTCGCCGCTTTCGTCAGGCACCAATTCATTTTCCTGGTTCATAGGTTGCAAAGGTAAGGCCGGTCGTAGTTGAAATTCTTCTTGTGACCCATAACACAACTTCAGGCAGTTTATCGTGAGTTAAGCCTTCGACTTTAGAAAATTTATTTAGGATTCTTAAATCTTTGATGAATGGCTGTTATAGAGAGACTGGGAGGGATGGTGTAGCTTTGGCGTTTATGAAACAGACTGTTTTATTTAAAGACCTGCGTTGGCAGCAATCTTACAAAGAAATCTGGGATTTGCAGGAAAGTATAATGCAGGAGAACGCACAAATCAAAGCGGCAGCAAGAGGTCTGATAAGTGATGAGCGGAAGGGATCACCGACAGATCAATCTACCATTAATCACCTTCTTTTTGTAGAACATGCGCCTGTGTATACTCTTGGAAAGAGCGGAGACATCAGTAATGTTTTAATAAGCGAATCAGAACGAGAACATAAAGGAATTGAATTTTTTAAAATAAATAGGGGAGGAGATATTACTTTTCATGGTCCCGGGCAATTAGTAGGATACCCAATACTTGATCTTGAAAAATTTAAGACAGACCTTGGATGGTACCTAAGGTGTTTGGAAGAAGTGATTATACTTACCATAGCAGAATATGGGTTACGCGGAGTGAGGAGTAAAGGTGAAACAGGCGTGTGGATTGACCCGGGCATTGCAGGTCGCGAAAGGAAAATTTGTGCAATGGGCATTCGTTGCAGCAGATGGATAACCATGCACGGCTTTGCATTTAATGTAAATACCAACCTGGATTATTTTACTTATATCATTCCCTGTGGCATTAAAAATAAACAAGTGACATCGCTACAGAAAGAACTAGGATACACGGTACCTATGGAAGAGGTGAAACAAAAAGTAAGATCAAATTTTGAAAAGGTTTTTGAGGTGGAAATGAAAGCTTAAAGCTATTAGAAAGCTTGCTGGGGTGTGGTGCCGTTTCCTAAAAATCCTTGGGTACATACAGCTTGTTCTTGTCCTTCAATTTGTTGTCTTCATACAATTCAAATTGAAACCAGCCGGAGTGAACAAAATTTGCTTTATCCAGGATTAAAGGCGAGTCTTTTACATTTGCAATTTCAAAAAGTGG
>JALYZZ010000600.1 GCA_030948675.1 Bacteroidota bacterium
GTCTATAAGTAGCCAGCCGGTGTTCGTTTCGGGAAGAAGCTTTTCAATAAAATTTAGAAAAGATATATTGCTTTGAGATGTTCGGTCAACTAAAGTGTTTATCATAGATGAATGCTGCAATATAAAATCGAAATGAATATTATTGGTAGTAATAACGTAAAATATTGAAATAAATTATTCGTTACAAACAGTTTATAGCAATTTATAATAGCAAAGTACGGCTAGTTGCTTTATTAAAAAAAGATTAAGTGTCGCTTGCCTTCTCCTGCACAACCACCAAGTCGCCGAGGTGTACGCTCATGGGAAGCAACCCTACCTGCACGATAGCTCTTTTGCCCCTTATTTCCTTTACCGAACCCACCTGGTAGTTTTTTTTCAATTTAACTTTTGAACCAACTACTATATCCGACGCAACTTCTTCATACCTGCCTTGTACTTTTTTTGCCAGCTTATTGGTTACTGTATCCTCTTTTTTCTTAAACAAAAGATGATGCATCTGCTTTATGGGCTCGCTTTTATCTTCTGCTTTTCTCCATTCCAGCAATATCTGTTTCAGCTTACGCTCCATGTCTTTCAGGTAGGCAATTTTATCCTCCGTCACCTGGTTTTGCTGCTTTAATAACTCTACTTCCTGGCGGTGGCGCTCTTTATCCATCACCGTTACCATTTCTTTTTTTAGCCGTTCATTTTCTTTTACCAGCTTTTGCAAGTCGCTTTCTTTTTTTTCTATATGCCTCAAATCCTGTTCTGTACGGTTGAGCAATTTGTCTAAACTAAAATGATCTTCGTCTACCAGGCTTTTTGCTTTCTTAATCAGGTGAGGCGACAGACCAATTCTTTCGGCAATAGAAAAGGTATAAGAACTACCGGGCTTTCCGACAATTAACTTGTACATCGGCAACAGGTTTTGCTCGTCAAAGACCATCGCACCGTTAATGATACCCGCCACTTTGTTGGCCATTACTTTAAGGTTAAGGTAATGGGTAGTTACAATACCAAATGAATGCTTATGGGCCAATTCCTCCATGATTACTTCGGCAAATGCACCTCCAAGGTTTGGGTCACTTCCGCTTCCTAATTCATCTATAAAAAATAGGGTTTTACCATTTGCCACTTCCATAAAATACTTCATGTTTTTCAGGTGGCTACTATAGGTGCTTAATTCAAACTCAAGGCTTTGCGTATCTCCTATATGGATCATTAACTGTTTAAAAATTCCCATTTGAGAGGTGGGATGAACAGGAACAAGCAGGCCGCTTTGCAACATTATCTGCAGAAGGCCTACGGTTTTAAGTGTTACCGTTTTCCCTCCCGCATTAGGTCCGCTAATGACCAGAATGCGGTTTTTATCATTAAGCGTTATTGACAGCGGAATAGTCGCCTTCCCAGACCTTTTGTTGTATAAATAAAGTAAAGGATGACATGCATTAACAAGCTCAATATGAGCTTTGTCAATCACCGTCGGAAATTCGCCATTCATGTCAATTGCCAGCTTTGCCTTCGCCCTTATAAAATCATATTCACCCACAATGTCGTGATAGGTTTTAAGCAGCGCCGCATATACAGAAAGATCAGAAGTAAGCTTCCTTAAAATGCGCTGCACTTCTTTACTCTCCGCGTTTTCTAAACTAAAAATGTCATTGTTTAACTCTATCGTTTCCTCCGGCTCAATGAATGTTGTCTTGCCGGTATCACTCTCTCCATGCAGTATTCCCTTAATTTGTCTTTTATATTCCGAAAAAACCGCTACCACTCTTCTTCCGTTGCTAAAGCTTTCTTCAATATCTGTAGCGTAGCCAGATTTGTTCAAGCGGGCTATCACTCTCTCAAACACTCTCCTGAGTTCATTTCTTTTTTTAAATAAACTCAGCCTTATTTTTTGCAGCTCGTCACTTGCGTTGTCTTTTACATTTCCGGTTTCGTCAAGTATTTCATCGAGCAATTCGAGAATTACCTTTTCAAAATAGGTGTCTTCAATCACTTTTGTCAATGCAGGATATGCAATTCTTCTCTCATTATCAAACCATCGGAAAATAGATTGAATATTTAGTGCAAGTTTTCTGATTTGAACAAATTGCTCACCGCCCAGTACGGCACCGGGAATAGCAAGCAATTTTAAATCTTTAGTAAGATTTAAGACATAATCATTGGGAAAATACTGGTTGTTGAGGGTGATTAGTTTATACTCGTGCGATTGTTGCAACTCAGTAGTGATAAAATCTTTTCTCGTGTGTATCCGCAATTCAACCGCTTTCTTTTTTGCAAATTCACTTCTACAGTGTTCAGTCAGCAATGCCTTTACTTTGTCAAACTCTAGTTGTACTGCCGCTGATTCAGGAAATAACTTCATAAAAAACCGTAGCCGTAAAGGGCAATTAAATAATTTTTCTAAAACTGCAAAAGTAAAGCGTTACTCCTGCAATTAATCTTTCAGAAGCTATTAGTTATAAAAAGTTATGTTACTTATTGATTTAGAACAAATCTGTTTACATCAACTATTTCCAGGTCGCTTAGATATTTTCGCCGTATCTGGTTTAATTTATATTTGTGCGTAAATAAATTTATGGCAGAAGACCTGAGTATAGCAAATGGAAGCAAAGAAGCGCAATATCAATCATTAATACCACAGATAGAAGGATTGTTAGCAGGCGAAAACGATCTGGTCGCAAACATGGCTAATGTGGCTGCAGCCTTAAAAGAACAATTTGGTTGGTTGTGGGTGGGATTTTATGTAGTAAAACAGGAAGAATTGGTACTAGCGCCTTTTCAGGGACCTGTTGCCTGCACAAGAATAAAAAAAGGAAGGGGCGTTTGCGGAACGGCGTGGACTAATTGCAAAACTTTACTTGTACCAGACGTTGAAAAGTTTCCGGGACACATTGCCTGCAGCAGTTTATCAAAGTCAGAAATTGTTGTTCCGATTATAAAAAATGAAGAAGTGGTCGCAGTGCTGGATGTTGATAGTACAGACTATAATTCATTTGATAAAACTGATCAGCAATACCTGGAGAAAATTGTGCGACTAATTAATTTTTAGCTGCTTTCTGTATGAACATCTTTAGAAGAGATCGATAACTACAGACGTATGCTGTTCTACGGTAAAAGCAGGAGGGCATAAATTAAAAAAGTGACAGCACCAGGGGCAATGTCACTTTTTTAATTTTACAATTTGGAATTATTTAAAATGAAGCTACTGAAGCACTGTCAAACACCTGGCCGCGTTCTGTTTTTAACATGCGGGCCGGGTACCGATTGATGACAATGTAATCGTGAGTAGCCATTATAACAGAAGTATTAAAGTCTTTAGCAATCTGAAAGAGGAGCTGCATAATCTCATCACTTGTTTCAGGATCAAGATTACCGGTAGGTTCATCTGCAAGTACCAGCTTAGGAGAATTTAATAACGCTCGTGCAATATCTACCCGCTGCTGCTCTCCCCCACTCATTTCAAAAGGCATTTTAAATCCCTTACTTTTTAAACCAACTTTATCTAAAACGTCGTTGATTTTTTCTTCCATTAACTTGTTGTCTTTCCAGCCGGTAGCCTTCAATACAAATTTTAGATTTTCGTGCACGTTTCTGTCAGTAAGTAACTGAAAGTCCTGGAAAACAACGCCAAGAGAACGACGCAAGAATGGGACTTTTTTCCAGGTCATTTGGCCCAGATCGTAGCCAGCAACCATGCCCTTACCTTCCTTTAGGGGCAATTCGCCATATAATGTTTTCAGCAGGCTACTTTTTCCCGTACCGGTCTTACCAACAAGATATACAAACTCACCTTTATTTACGTTGATATTTACATCCTGCAATATCAGATTCTCTCCCTGAAATATTTTTGCGTCCGTTAACGATACTATTGACTCAGCCATTACTTTTATTGTTATGCTTACAAAAATATTGTTTCAACGCAGTACTGCCTAAGATTTATATTTTCGGCCAGGGAAACACCCTGTTAAATTGATCCCATAAAGGAAAAATCTGACAAGAAAAAAAGCAGTGTTCTTGTTCTAAGGATACTTATTTAGAAGATGATTTCCCCAAAACTACCTCGCAATATCAATTCCTTTTTAACGGATGCTTCAACTCTTCCG
>JALYZZ010000608.1 GCA_030948675.1 Bacteroidota bacterium
AGATCGTTCGGAAAGACCGTATAATACGCCGATAATAGAACCGGGTAAGGCTGCTACGGCAAAAATGATAGCTGATTTATAATCTATTCTCTTTAACTGCGCATAAGCAACAGAGCCTGAAGCGGCATTTAAAAATACAACAGCAAGCGAAATACTTGTGACAACCTCGGGTTTTAGATCGGGAAAGATAAACAGCAGCACTGGCACTAATATAAAGCCACCGCCAGCACCTATTAAAGTACCAAATGTGCCAACAAGAAGGCCAAGGCCAATTAATAAAAGGTTGGTTAATAACATTGGCAAGTTGCTGATTGATAAGAGTTGTACTACTTACTTTTTTCGCTGCCGTGCTTTTGTCAAATATAAGTCAGTCGTACTAATATTATGTTTTTACCTGCTTCGCATTCACGATGTATTATTGCTAAAACTCTATATTTGGAGGAGTAGGCAAACCAGTCATAACACTATACGTAAAAGTCGTTTTACTACCTCAACAATGAAACTAAATATTATCTTAATAGCAATTGGCGGTGCGCTTGGTAGCGTTCTTCGGTACCTAACTTCTTTGTATGTTTCCAGGCAGTTCACCGTGTTCAGCTTTCCTTATGGCACCTTTACTGTAAACGTAATTGGTTGTTTTATTATCGGCGTATTATACGGTCTTTCCGAACGATCTCAGTGGCTTTCGCAACCTGGCCGGCTACTGCTTATAACAGGTTTTTGTGGTGGCTTTACTACGTTTTCGGCCTTTGCTTATGAGAATGCGAAGATGCTGCAGCAGACACATTATGCTGCTTTCGCTGTTTACACCGTTTTAAGTTGCACCTTATGTATCGCCATGGTGTTTGCGGGGCTATCAGTTACCAAATGGTTATAACTGGCAGCGTGATAAAAAAAATTACGGAGTGTTTTAGTGCAGCCTAAATATTAGCACCTGACACTTTTTTAAATGGGTCATTTTTTCTATTGATATCATTGTTCTTCAATTCTCTTTCAAGAAAGTAGTTAAACGCTGTGCGAAGGGTAGCGATGGCAGGAAGTTTCCTATATCATCTCATGTTGGCGCAATGGCCGCAGCCATCCTATCTGCTGCCAGCAATAACGCTAGTGTAAGCGCAAGAGAGCTTCCTAATTATATCCTTATTTTTTAGGTTGCGCAGCCATTGTCATCAAGCCTGAAAACATTTGTGAAGTATAGAACCAACAATTTAAGAAATGAAATAGCTATTATTACCGCAACTAAAATTTCTATAGTACTGCTTAAATGTTTCGTTATTAATTCGGCAAATCTTTCATTCATATACGCTTCTGATTTCAACTTAATTAAATAATCATTCCAAAAGTTTTATTGTCGCATACAATTTTTTATTTAAAGCAAGTTTTTAACATGGCGTTTATGAGAATAGGGCGTGATTTTTTTAGAGCGTTTTATTACTTTCTGTTTCTTCAGCTTTACAGGCAATAAAACTTGGCCGCTGTACGCGATCAGAGATTACCGTGTCTTTAAAAATAAAACTATGTGGTGGATTTATGCTTTGTTCTCTGCTTTCTTTGCTGCCCTTACAGCCATTTTTGCAAAGGTTGGAATTAAAGGCGTCGATACAGATCTTGCAACTGCTATACGAACGGTCGTCATTTTAATGCTTGCCTGGGGCATTGCTTTTTTCAGGGGTGGTGCCTACACTATTCATACCCTGTCTAAACAAAACATAATTTTTCTTTGCCTGTCTGGCATTGCAACCGGTCTTTCCTGGATTTTTTATTTCAAAGCACTACAGATAGGGAAGGTTTCGCAGGTAGCGCCGGTAGATAAAATGAGTGTGGCAATAGCCATCGTACTATCAGTTGCATTTTTGGGAGAACCGCTTACCATTAAAACTGCATTAGGTGCTTTAATGATCATCGGCGGTACCCTGGTGCTGATTTTTTAAAAGGAGGTTTAGTTACTTTAGCTCGTTAATGAAAAGTAGGACCGGGGCCAAACTGCATTGCTAGCGACACATAATAGTTTCTACCTGCCGCTGCATTAAAGTAGCGGCCTCCAAAACCATTTGCGTCATTGCCCAGGCTATATTTCTGATTGAATAAATTGTCTGCTCCTGCAGCTATTTTTATTCGAGCCTTTTGGCCGAACATAGCCTGGTAGCCAAGTTTTAGTCCTACAAGATGATAAGCGTTTGCATAGGCAGAATTAGCATCATTAAGTGGTATCTTATCGCTAAAATAATAATTTACATTTCCCAAAATTCCATTCCTTGTCAGGAATTCAAAGCCGGTGGAAATAGTATGTGGGGCTGCGGCGGGCATCCTGTTTCCTGAAAAGTCGTTGTTTAACTGTTTAAAGCTTTTGTAATGGAAATCGTGCCACGTATGACTTAACCAAAAGTTGCTTCTTTGTATAAAAGGAGCAAATTGAAAAAGGGGATAATTAATAGAAGTTTCTATACCATGTTGGTTGGTTTTGCCTGAATTGATGTAATAATCGCCGCCCCCCGCTGTACGCCGCTGCACAATTGCATTGTCTAGTGAAAAAATAAAGGCGTTTATATCTACGGTAAGGCGATGGGCTATGGTTCCCTTTATGCCAATATCGTAGTTGGTACCCTGCTCTGCATTTAAGTCGAGATTTGCGGCACCACCTGTTGGAATAAGCTCAGCAGTTGATGGTGGCGAAAAACCGCGGGCAACACTGGTGTAAATATTTAATTGTCCAAACTTTTTAAGGATCGCAAACCGCGGTGCCACCTGATTGTTGAAAATACGTCTTTGTTTGCCCGAAGAGGCGGGAGAAAAACGTTCAAAATTAACCTGGAGAAAATTAAGACTTGCACTGGCTGTAATCGTCCAGTCTTTATTGTCCCATGCGGCTTGTGTAAATACGAGCGCCTGCCGGTTGATGATCTCATCAAAAGTGCGAAGAGAGTCGGCAGTACCACCATTATTTTTGTAAATACTAACGTTGGTAAATCCCTGTTGTAACTCTGCGCCGAAATCAATGTTTATAGCCGAATGGCTCAAAGAGTCTGACAACTTAAAGACCGTGCGCCCACCAAAATGTGGCTCAGTGTTATGGCCGTAGTTTTGAATTGCCGGATTTCGAAAATCGGTAAACATTCCATAAAAAACAGTTTTGTTTTGCAGCGCACGCGTTAGCTGCTGGGTATATGAAGCACCAGCTATTACCTGTTTTTGCATCACCGCTGTCTGTGCACCTTCCGATCCCGGAAATGAGCCGCTTCCCGGCCTTGCTGCTTTTGGGTTTACATCGTATTCGGCCTGTGTAAGCGCTCCTGGCGTTTCATAAGAAAGATTGCCATACAAAAAGGTAGTTTTTAATTGTTTGTTTTCACCAAGTTTGTATTGACCGTTCCAGCTAAATACATTTCTCTGCATGGCAGAATGGTTGCGATAACCATCACTTTGCTGATGCAGAAAGCCCAGCCGGCTAGTTATTTTTTCTGACGTTGTAGTAGCTGCTGCATATATGTTTTGCAAGCCATAACTTCCTAGGGTATTTTCGCTTTCAAGGCCTGCTGATTCACCTTCCTTCATACTTTCTATTAATAAAACGCCGCCGGTTCCTGCACCGTACAGGCTGCTGCCCGGGCCTTTTATGATCTCTACAGAGTGGATGTTATAGTAGCCCAGTTGATTGAGATAAGTAATGCCTCCGGGGTCAGTAATAGGAATATCATTGAAGTAAACCTTTACGTTTCTAACACCAAACGGAGAGCGCAAAGAGCTTCCCCTGATATTCATTCGAAAGCTGCCCGGAGAGCGCTCTTCCATACGAATACCGGGAGTAGAGTTAAGGGCTTGCACTATCGAAGATGGATTGAATCGTTGTAAAGCACCCGGTCCAACGTAGTTAACTGCTGCCGGTATATCCTTTAATCTTTTGTTTTGTTCATACGCTTTTACAACGACTTCCTGTAGCGTTTTTTCTTTGATAGTATCGGTTGTTTGCCCTCTCACTAAAAGCGGAAGTAAGCCAGCCAGGCAAATAATACCTTTTATAACCCACCTGGTAAAAAGCATAGCAGTTGATATCAAATTCATGCATGCAAAGAAATGTAAATTTCGTACCACCACACTACAACTTTTTGAATACTTCGTGCATCCAATAATAAAGGCTTTTTCAAAATATTAGAATCTCTATAATATTCACATTTTCAAATACTTGGTATTCTTTTTATGTAAGTAAACTTAATTAGTTCTATTTATCATATCAAGCTATTTGCACTATCCTATACACATGAAATATAAGTGGCTGCCGTTACTTCTGCTAATACTGCTTGCACAATTAATGACAGCAATATGGGCGACTGCACAAAAGCAAGACAGCATAGTGGTGAAAATAGCTCCCGAATATGACCAGGTGACCAAAGCGCACCGATGGCTTTTTGGAGAAACTTATAGAAAAGTATGGGCGGCACCGGTGAAAGTGCGCATAATACATTTAAGCACAGAAAAGGGCGGTTTAACGGTTGTTGAAAAGGGCGGCGGCTTGCAGACCAAGTCGTTGAAACTGAAAGATGCCTCGGGTAAAGAGTGGGTATTGCGAAGTATTCAAAAATACCCGGAGAGAGCTTTACCACCTAAATTAAAGGCAACGATAGCAAAAGATATTTTGCAAGACCAGGTAGCAACAGGTCATCCCTTTGCTGCTTTAACCGTTCCTCCGTTTGCGGCTGCGCTTGGTATCCCTCACTCAAACCCCGAAATTGTGTACATCGGTAAAGATCCTCTTTTAGGCGAGTACGCTAAAGACTTTGCAAACACCACTTTACTGCTTGAAGAACGCGATCCGCTGTCATCTGCAGACACTGATAATACTGAGAAGGTTGAAGAGAAACTGCAGCATGATAACGACAATACAGTGGATCAGAAAATGGTTTTGAGAGCAAGGCTTCTTGATCTTTTTCTTGGTGATTGGGACAGGCATGAAGGACAATGGCGTTGGGACGAAAAGAAAGGTGAGGCGGGCAGCCGATACCTTCCGATTCCACGTGACCGGGACAAAGTATTCTACAGCACTTCCGGTATTTTTCCGTGGCTTTTATCGCATCAAAGTTTAAAATCAAACTTACAGGCTTTTGGTAAGGATATTCGTGATGTATCCGGCTATAACTTCAACAACCGTTATTTTGACCGTATCTTCTTAACGGGCTTAAGCGAAACAGACTGGAACGAGGAAATTGGTTACATAGAATCCAAACTTAGTAATGATCTGATTACCGCGTCTATAAAACGATTACCTGATACCATTTATGCGCTTACCGGCACACGCATCATCAATACTCTTATAGCCCGCAAAGCAATGCTGAGAAAGGAGGCATTGAAATATTTCAGGTTCATCTCGCAACGGGTAGATGTAACTGCATCGGATAAGGACGAGCTTTTCGAGATAGAAAGCAAGGATAATGGCGATGTGGCAGTGAGCATATTTAAGGTGAAGAATGATAAGAAAAATAAGCTGTTGTATCATCGGGTGTTTGATCACCATGTTACTAAAGAGGTAAGACTATATGGGTTTGGCGGCAACGATATTTTTTCTGTTGCAGGCGCCGATAAATCATCAATTAAAGTGAGAATGATTGGCGGCGACGGTGTTGATAGTTTCCACATAGATGAGAACATGCACAACAGAAAAAAATTGTATATTTTTGACCGTTCAGATCAGCAAAATTTTCTTCCTTCAAACAAGTTAGCCCGTATTAAAACATCTGGGGAATATGGGGTAAACAAATACGATCCGCACAGTTTTAAATACGACAAGTTCGGGCCATTATTATCATTGGTTTATTCAATAGACCAGGGCGCAATGGTAAGAGTGGGTGTTGGGTACGAAAAGCATGGTTTTAGAAAAGAGCCTTTTGCAGAAAAACATTTGCTGGCAGTTGACTATGCAAATGCGCGGCGTTCATTTATGTTTGAATATGATGGATACCTAACCAAGGTTATAAAAAACAACGATGTCAGTATCAATTTAATTTCGAGGGGGCCGAATCATGTTAGTAACTTCTTTGGTATTGGCAATGAGACCGAGTTTGTAAATGCCAATGGAAAGGAGATTAATTATTATAGAAACCGGTACGATTTAATAACGGCAGATGTACGGCTTCATCACCATATCAGCAAAAGCTTTACAATAAACGGAGGGGTAGCGGCACAGTATTATACAAGTTCTCCTTTTAATAATTCCACCCATTTCTTTAAAAATTATGATGCGCTTCATCCTGTTGAAAACGTCTTCTCTGACCGTTACTACACCGGCCTTGTTGCCGGGGCGTACATAGACACTAGAGACAATGGACTCTTTTCAAGTAGCGGATTATTGTGGCAGACAGAGGTTACGGGCATGCGCCAGGTCAACGGCGACAGAAGCGCTTTTGGCAAAATACTTTCAGAGATCAATTTTTATATTCCTCTGCTAAAAGACTCAAATATTGTAATAGCAAACCGCGTCGGCGGAGGCACCACAATCGGTTCGCCTGCTTTTTTTCAGCAGCCGCAATTAGGTGGAGTAATGAACCTGCGCGGATTTCATACTTACCGTTTTACGGGCAAGTCAATGCTGTTTTATAATCTCGATCTGCGATGTAAACTCTTTGACTTCAACTCCTATCTTTTCCCGGGTACCGTAGGCGTGGTAGGATTTAATGATGTGGGACGGGTTTGGGCCCCGGGAGAAAGTTCTCGGAAGTGGCATCACGGATACGGAGCAGGTATTTATATTATTCCGGCAGAACTTATTATCATTCAGGCATTGGTCGGCCATTCTGTTGAAGGAACCGTTCCCTATGTTTCTTTGGGCTTTACCTTCTAGTTGTATCTTATCAGGTATAACAACTATATACCCCGTTCGTCTCTTGCTGCCTAACTCAGGTCTTCGACAATGGACTGACGCAACATATTCAGCGCATTGATTGCTGTTGCTTCAATGTTCCTGTTTCTATTATACCTGGTGTGAAATTTTTTGGCTGCGGTGCTATTTTTTCCTGCCACAGCTATCCAAACGGTGCCTACGGGTTTTTCTTCTGTGCCTCCATCAGGCCCCATAATACCACTTACTGCTAAGGCATAATCGGTTTTCATCAGTATTTTTGCAGCCGTAGCCATCTGCCCTACAGTTTCCTCGCTTACTGCTCCAAACGTGTTAAGAGTGTGTGCATCTACACCCAGTAAACTTTCCTTTATCATGTTATTATAACTAACTATGCCTCCGGTAAAATATTTTGAAGAGCCCGGAACACTGGTAATCAGGTGCGAGATATATCCACCTGTACAGCTCTCTGCAGTAGCCAGTGTCTTTTTATATTTTGAAAGCATTCCTCCGATGGCTTCTTCCAGCGTTTTATCTTCATTTATGACCATTACATCCTGCAACTGCGTTTGCAACTCGATAAATAACCTGTCTATTTCATTAGTTATTGCTTCTTCATCTTTTCCAGTTGCAGTAAGTCTTAGTCGCACCATGCCGAAATTGGGCAGATACGCCAGTTTAATGTGTTCGGGCAGTGCAATTTCAAAATCTTTGATACGATCTGCTACGTACGATTCACCAATTCCAGCAGTTAACAAAGTACGATGTACTACTGCTCGTAAAGAAAACATTTTGGGGATACGGGGCAGTACATAATCAGACATCATGCCTTTCATTTCATTAGGCACCCCCGGCATGCTTACAAACACCTTACCTTCTTTTTCAAACCACATACCGGGTGCTGTGCCTCTTTTATTTTGAATAACGGCGCAAACATCGGGTACTTCAGCCTGCTTTAGATTTACCTCAAGCATTGGCCGCTTAATGTATTTTTCGAAAATGTCTTTTACGTTTTGCAGCGCTCCTTCGTCAACTACCAATTTGCCTCCAAAATATTCATTTAATAATGGCTTTGTGATGTCATCCGCTGTTGGTCCCAGGCCGCCTGTAATTAAAATAATTTCAGACTGCCTGCTCTCTTCATCCAGCGCATTCCAAATCTCATCCCACACATCACCCACTGCTACCCGCCTTTTTACCCAAATGCCCAACTTGTTCAGTTCCTGTGCCATCCACGCGCTATTGGTGTCTATTGTTTGCCCAATTAATAATTCATCGCCTATGGTAATGATAGATGCATTAACGCGGTCAGTATTCATACAATTGGTGGGATTAAGTGGATAAGCTAATTTTAGCGCAATGTAATTACAAGTATGAAATTAACAGGTCAAATTATTGTGTTATTGATGTTTGCAGGGTTTGCAACTGGCCAGGGAGTTTCGAGAAAGCTCCAGGAAGCAGTTCAGATTTTTGAGGCAGATGAACAATTGAAAAGCGGAATGTTAGCATTTTATGTAGTTGACCAAAAAACGGGAACAGTAGTGTTTAACGAAAACGGAACAACGGGTTTGCCAGTAGCAAGCAGTCAAAAAGTGTTAACAAGCGTCGCAGCTCTTGATTTGCTGGGCACTACGTACCGCTATCAGACTACGCTGACTTATACAGGTGCTATTGAAAATGGAACTTTAAATGGAAATATTTATATAAATGGTAGTGGTGACCCGACGTTGGGAAGCTGGAGATACGACGTTACAAAGGAACAGGTAATATTAACGAAGTGGACAAGAGCGGTGAAGCAGGCTGGAATACAACGCATTAATGGCGCTATTGCCACTGGCAATAAATGGGGAACTTATTCTGTTCCCGGTGGATGGATTTGGGATGATATAGGTAACTATTATGGTGCCGGGGCAACAGGCACAAACTGGCGAGAAAATCAATACGATTTGAAATTAAGATCGGGGAGTAATACCGGTGATAAAGTAAGCATTGTTACCACTGCACCTACACTGTCTGACGTTACCCTCATCAGTGAGCTAACGACCGGAAACCCGGGTAGTGGTGACAATGCATATATCTACCTGGCGCCTTACAGCAACACTGGTTATGTCAGGGGTACTATTCCTCCTAACGAAAATACGTTTATTGTTTCCGGATCATTTCCCGATCCATCAAAACAATTAATACATGCGTTTCGGGAAGAATTAAAAAAACAGGGAGTTGAAGTAAGCAGCGTGAAAGACGCAGTAAACATGGAAAGTAAAACGAAGGGTATAGAACTTGCTGCGCACCAGTCTCCGACCCTTGATAGCATTAATTACTGGTTTTTGAGAAAAAGTATCAATCTGTACGGCGAGGCTTTGGCAAAAACAGTTGGTTTTGAAAAAAAGAAAGAAGCGACTACCGAAGCGGGTGTCAATGTTATTAAAGCATTTTGGAAAGAAAGAGGGATCGAATTAACGTCTATAAATATGAAAGATGGTAGTGGCCTTTCTCCTCAAAACCGAATAACTGCTGAAGCGCTGGTTAAAGTAATGCGATATGCAAAGGCACAGCCTTTTTTCAACTCCTTCTATAATGCTTTACCCGAGTTCAACGGCCTAAAAATGAAGAGTGGAACTATAGGCGGCGTAAAGAGCTTTACAGGTTATGTAAACGGATACACTTTTGCTATCGTCGCAAGTAATTATAATGGGCCGGCCTCAGAAATTGTAAAGAAAATGTATGGCTTGCTTGATCTGTTGAAGTAGAAACAGAGGCGACTTTCGGTTTCTGTTTTTGGCATTCCAAGCCAGCGCTAGCCACTTCTCCTTTATGCCAACTTCACCCAAGTTGTCCGCCCACTACTTTGCCTGCCAGTAATTGAGCATCGTAATTTCAGATAGACAATGTTCATTTAATTCCGTTTTTTTGAAATATTTTTATCCCAAACGACCTTGCCTGATCAGAAATTAATTGTAGTAAATACAAACCAACTATGGATTCTAATTTTTCAAACGGTTTACAGGTCTTTAAAAATAATGTGGCTATTAAGTTTCAGTTGTTTAATAGCCTGTTTATTTCGCTGCCTTTTCACAGAATTGAAAATACAGGCATACATCTATCGCTGTTGCTGGAAAACTGCACTGAAGGGTACAAGCGCAGTGAAAGCCCACAACAGATTATCGAAACCTTTTTTGAACGATATACAAATTATAAGGACGAAAAGGAAAAAACCGATCTGCTCTTTAGGTTTATACACTATGTAGAGCGCCAGGTGGTTTTGTTTGATGCACTTGAAGACTCTGCATACAAAGAAGTGATTGATATAAATGGCCCCGGCACACTGAAACACCTAACCTCCCAGATCATACAAAATTCTTTGCAAAATAAGCTGGCAAAAAAGCTTGAAAATTTTTCGGTAAAACTAGTTTTGACTGCACATCCCACGCAATTTTATCCAGGCTCTGTTTTGGGTATCATCAACGATCTTTCTACTGCGCTCAAAGGCAATGAGATTAGTACTGTAAATGCGTACCTGCAGCAATTGGCAAAGACACCTTTTTTCAACAAAGAAAAACCGACGCCATATGATGAGGCAATGAGCCTGCTATGGTTTATGGAAAATATATTTTATGCTGCAACCGGCAGTATGATCACTGATCTTAAATCGCAATTTCCTGAAACGAGAAACAATCAGCAGCCAATAATGGGCATGGGCTTTTGGCCCGGAGGAGATCGCGATGGTAACCCAAACGTAAGAACCGAGACAACTTTGAAGGTTGCCAATGCCTTAAGGTCAAGTATTATAAAATGCTACTACCGCGATATCAGACGAATAAAAAGAAGGCTCACCTTTAAAGGAGTAGACGGTATTCTTGCTACGCTGGAAGACCTCCTTTATCGCAACATTTTTGTTCCTGGCAGCCAGTCAGAAGTTACCAAAGAAAAAATATTAGAAGCGCTTGAAAATGCAAGAGAGATCACACTTTCGCAACACAATGGCTTATTTGTATCGTTGCTCGAAAATGTAATCAATAAAGTTCACGTATTCGGCCTTCACTTTGCTACGCTCGACATAAGACAGGAGAGTTCGGTTCACAACTCGTTACTTGAATTAATTGCAGAAAAAGAAAGTGTGCTGCCTTCAAATTATGCAGTGCTGGATGATCAGCAGAAGATAGACGTATTGACACATATAACGGGGCAGGCAGATCCTGAAAAATATGAAGCAGGTGTTTTGAGCGACACTTTCGAATCGATTTGCGCTATAAAGATAATCCAGCAATCCAATGGCGAACAAGGCTGCAACCGTTACATCATCAGCCAGTGTAACAGTGCATTAAATGTGCTCGAAGTATATGGTCTTTTTCTTTTGTGCAACTGGAATAAAG
>JALYZZ010000636.1 GCA_030948675.1 Bacteroidota bacterium
GTTTATGTTAGCACACTGGAGTCGTTGCAACGAATAGATCTTACTACAGAAAAAATTGTGTGGGAAAAACCGTTTGAAGGAGGTTGCGACCGAATGGCCGTTTCGCCCGACGGCAAAACAATGTACCTGCCATCATTAGAAAAGGGATTTTGGAACGTAGTCGATTGCAATACAGGTGACATTATTAAAAAAATCGACGTATACAAAAGGGCTCACAATACCATTTATGCACCTTCCGGAAACCGCGTATATCTTGACGATATTGGTTCTCCGTGGTTATATGTTGCAGACCCCAAAACTCATACTCTTGTAGGTAAGGTTGGCCCTTTCGGCAACTTCATTCGTCCATTTACGATTAATGGTAAAGAAACGCTTGTGTATGCAACTGTCGATAGCCTTCTTGGCTTTGAAGTAGGTGATCTCAACTCTGGTAAAAAACTTGAACGCATTACTGTTGAAGGATGGGAAGCGGGACCTGTAAGAAGGCATGGAAATCCAAGTCATGGTATAGGTCTTACCCCCGACGAAAAGGAGTTATGGCTTGCAGACGGTCACAACATGAGGGTGCATGTTTTTAGCGCTACTAAACCCTATCAACAACTTACCACTATACCTGTGCAGGATATGCCAGGCTGGATTACATTTAGTATCGACGGTAAATATGTTTACCCGAGCAGTGGTGAGGTGATAGACGTTAAAAGCCGTAAAATAATAACAACACTCCAAGATGAATTTCACAACAATGTAGCAAGTGAGAAAATGCTGGAAATAGATTTTAAAAACAATAAGGCTACTAAGGCAGCCGATCAATTTGGTATTGGCAGGATAAAAAGTTAATTCAAAGGTTTCAAGTATCTTGTTTATACTTGCGGTTTCCGAGCAAACTATGCTTTGCCGTTTGCCGGTTTGGGCACAATCCATAACTCTCCCTCCTAACTTCTTTTTTGTGCGTCGCGGCAGTTATTGTGAGAAAAGCTAATACTATCTTTGCCGCCTAAAATATTTGGATGCAGTTGAATACCGTGATTTTTGATATGGATGGGTTGCTAATAGATAGTGAGCCCTTATGGACCGAAGCAGCAACAGAAGTTTTTGAGTATTATGGCAAGAAATTGCGTCCAGCGGATTTTGTAACAACCACAGGTTTGCGTACCAGCGAGTTTGTTTCGTGGTGGTTAAGGGATTATAAGTTTGACAATACTGAGCTTGAAAAAGCGGCAGCAAAAATTGTTGAGCTGGTGATTAAAAAAATAAGATTACATGGAAAGGCGATGCCGGGATTGGAATACATCTTTGATTTCTTCTATAGCCGAGGTTATAAGATAGGGTTGGCAACGTCATCGCCCATGACTGTTGCAGACACCATTACCAAAATGTTGGGAATCGACAATTATCTGCAGGTAAAAACATCGGCCGAAAAGATGGAATATGGAAAACCTCATCCGCAGGTTTATCTTGAATGTGCAAAAGCCCTGCATGCGTCACCCCTTGAGTGCATTTGTTTTGAGGACTCAGTAAATGGGATGATTGCAGTAAAAGCCGCAAGAATGAAGTGTGTAGTCGTACCGACATATTCACAACAAAAAGATGAGAAATGGAGTATTGCAGATTTGAAAATTTCTTCGCTTAAAAATTTTAGTGAGCTGCACATTAACCTGCTTTAGAAATACCAACGCTAAATGAAATAGTTGTAAAAACGCAGAAGACCCTCTTTTGGAGGGCCTTCTTCATTCATAGGGATTATAACTTGCGTGTATTTGGTTTTTTCAAAACCATCTCTAGTTGTGCCTGATAATCATCTTTTCTTTAAAACTTCCTTCAGAGCCAATTATTTGTACCACGTACAATCCTGTAGGTAAATTGGTTAGGCTGAAAGGCACCACCATTTGCTTTGAGTCAATTTGTATTGGCTTGTTGGCAACGTCTTTTCCGCTTGCGTCCAATATTTTTATATCAACCTTTCCTGAAAAACCATTAAGTATTACGTTGAAGTTACCATTTGAGGGATTAGGCGTTACACGTACTCTCTCGCCTGTCATTTCAAGACCGAGCGATGGTTTTGCTGCGCCATGCACTACTTTTACCGAAACCCTTGCTGACGCTGTACAACCAGCAGCGTCCTTTACAGTAACCCTGTAGTCAGATGAGCTTTTAGGACTAACGATGGCATTTGCCTTATCATTTTCACTAAGCCACTCTGCAGCTTCCCATGCATAAGTGAGCTCACCAGTGCCGCCTGATGCGATTGCATGCAGCGTTGTAGCTTCTTCACCATTAGCAAGATTAAGCGTTTCATTAGAGGCCTTCGCGCTTACAGTTAAAGTGTATTCTTTTATTTCAAACCGGCTCGATACTTCGCAACCTGCCGCATCTTTAACCGTTGCTGTGTACACTGCCGGCGCTAGTTTTTTAACTCCTGTACTTGTAGCCCCATTGCTCCAGTTAACTGTATATGGTGCTACACCTCCTGCAATCACCAAATCAATTGAACCTGTGCGGGTATCACAATTAGGCTGACTAACATTAGATGTAACTTCGAGCTTTGTTGCCGGCTCTTTCAGGCTAATCTCCGCTTTTACAGGACAACCGCCTGCATCTTTTACTACAACTGTATAAGTGCCTGCTGCCACATCACCTAAATCCTGTGTGGTTGCACCATTACTCCACTGATAGGTGTAGGCGCCTTTTCCTCCCCTTACTTCCAAATCAATAATACCGGTTTTAGAGTCTTTGCACGCAATGTTATAACCATTTGTTTCAGCACTTTTTACTGTTGCTTCCATTTTAGCAGGATAAGTGATGATTACCTCATTAGAAGTTACCTCACAGCCGGTTATCTTATCTTTTACTACCAAACTGTACTTTCCTTCGCCAATGTTTAGAAGACTTGTACCTGTTGAACTATTACTCCATTTGTAAGAAAGTTTACCGGTGTTACCTGTTACGGTTGCTAACACACTACCTGTGCGGTTATTGTAGCAAGCGGGATTTTTCGGCTCGAGTGCGACTTTTAGTTTGCAATCAGGGTTTGCAGTTATCGGAGCCGACGATTGTTGCGTATCGTTGATACTGCGCGATGCAGGCTTTCGCATAAACCCGGCATCAATATTATGGTTACTAACATTGCCAGATAAAATGACCTCGACAGAACCGCTTGCATCAATATCACTGTCTATAGTATCAGCACCAGCATGAATAATGGTGGGAATGTAATATTGATAAAATTCGGGAGTTTCCGGGAGTTTAAAAGTTAACTTGTATTTTCCAGGGCCTAACCGTGGGAAATCATAATACCCATCTAAATCTACTGAAGGGTGCTCCAAATCATTGTAAGCTAAATTATTATAAGTTTGTTTTGTTATTTCACTTCCATCAGGTAATGTGATAGTAACAAAAACACCATTAATACCTTTCTCTCCGGCATCCTGAATACCATTACTATTAGCATCCATCCAAACAAAATTACCGATCCATAAATTTCCACAAAGTGCGAGGTCTAGTGTAAGATTTCCATCCGCTCCGTCGCCATCGTAAGTAGGTTCTGTGCCTGCTTTCAGGCTAATTGCGTTTGAATAAATTTCATCGCCCATTTTGGCGTTTGCCGGACGCACAGCATTGTTATCATCATCAATATCGCTGTCCGGATCTAAAGTAGATGTTCTAAATACGCCATTTGAGAGATTTGGACTCTTAGAATATCCAGGCAAAATGGTAATAGATGTGTAATACCTGCCTTCTGGTAAATTGCTGAATTGATAAAAACCTTTGCTATCGGTTTTAGTAGTAGCTACCAGGGATCCGAAAGTTGGTATCGTATTAATGTCACTGTTTACTGTTGCTCCAATATTTACCCGATACAACTTCACATCAATGTTTGGAATACCATATTCTAAAGCATCTTTAATGCCATTTCCATTCCAATCATTCCAAACATAATTACCTACTGTAAGGCTGTTGTTATGCGTGATGCATATGTCATCTATCGCTACAAAGAACAATCCCTTTTTTGGATCCCTGATTGAAAGTTCTAAGGTTGTTACTCCTTCAGGTACTATGTATGTACCACAAATCTGCGTCCAGTCAAAGGTCACTCTGCCGATACCTATTTGAGTACCATTTGCATAGATGCCCAATAAATATTGTGCACCATTCCCAAGATTTTTTAATAGCGTAACTGAGGCGCAAAAGTTAAATATTTGGCCCGGAATTACATTGACTTTTGTGTACCAAACTCTGTCATTTTCGTTATTGCTTGTGTGGGCTGCAAGAAAGTAGCTTCCTGATTTTGGCTGAATATTTAAGTATCCTCCTCCACCTAAATCACCTGCAGACTTTACCACTTCATATGAGCCATCTCTGGGTAAACGATTATATAGATCAGAACCTGCATTTGAACCAAAGTTGGCTGCGCCTGCTTCAAAGCCACCGTAATATCCGTTTGTTGAAGTAGTTTCAGCACAATCGCCCGATTGTGTTACCACTATTGTAAAACCGGCATCTACTGTATTATTTATTTCGTTTGCTGCCAGCGTTACTGCCACAGTTCCGCCGTCTGCGTCGCTGTCTTTTGTATTATCTGATCCTGCATTAGCAGGAGAGGCTGCATAACCTGATGGAGTTACGAAAGTGACTGTGTAAGTGCCCGCCGCTACATTAGTAAACTGGTAAAAGCCAGCAGCATCAGTAGTTGTAACAACGCTTGTTGCGGTTGAAGATGTGAGCTTTACTGTTACTCCCTGCAACCCTGGCTCTCCCGCATCCTGGATACCATTTTTGTTTACATCTTTCCAAACAAAATCGCCAATTTTACCTCCCTGTGTTACGTTTTTACTAAAGAAACCTGCATCAATAGAAAAATCACTTGCTGTAGTGGTTAAAGTTACCGGTACAGCCCCGCCATTTACAGGATTGCTGTCTTTTGTTTTATCTGCACCCTGGTTAGCAGGACTGGGTGTAAACCCTGCCGGCGTTGAAAAAGTGATTTTATAATTACCTGGTCCGAGATTAGGGAAATTATAGTAACCATCTAATTGAGGAGCGTTTGAGTTATTGCTGCCAGCATAATTTTTTGTGGTGGTTGTAGCTGTTCTTCCATCGTCAAAAGTGATGGTAACTGTTGCCCCGTTTATTCCCGGTTCACCAGCATCCTGTACTCCATTTGCATTAAGATCATTCCATACAAAATCGCCAACAAACAGGTTGCCGCATTGTGCAAGATCTAGTGTCAGATTACCATTTGCATCATCACCGTCTGTTATTGGCTCCTTGCCGGTGTTAAGCGTGATGGCATTGGTATACAATATTCCGCCGGCACCATTAGGCCCTGCAAGGATAACGAGATTGTTGTCATCGTCTACATCATTATCAGGGAAAGAACTTGTAGCCTGGGTAGAGGTATTAGGACTTTTACTGTACCCGGCCAGTATCGGCATCGACACGATATATCTTCCTTCGGGCAGGTTAGTAAAAACATAATTCCCTTTAGCATCAGTTGTTGTTGTTTTAATAGCAGCGCCGTCTGGCTTGTTGTCGCCGTCTTTATCAGTATATAAACTTACTGAAGCGCCTGGAATGCCTGGCTCATTAGCATCGTGTTTACCGTCGCCGTCAAAGTCATTCCAAACCTGGTTGCCGAGCGTAAGGTTAGCCGATAAGGAATTACTTGTAATACATATTTCATCTAAAGCAAGAAAATGGCTTGGGC
>JALYZZ010000659.1 GCA_030948675.1 Bacteroidota bacterium
GGTGTATATGGCGTAGAAGGCTCGAAACCGGGTGCAGCAGCGGCAGCAGTTTATTTCAGCCACAAAATGATACGCCCAAATACCGATGGTTATGGAAAAATTTCAGGTGAATGTTACTTCAACGCAAAAAGACTATACGCCGCATTGGTTTGCCTGAACATTGTAAACCTGCCGTTCTTTGTTGTGCCATTGGTTCCCATACCCGCCGTACAACAACAAAAAAGCCCTGCAGATATTCAAAAGCAATATGAGTTTATAAGAGACCGGATTGTAAATAAAACCAACGAACAATTAATAAACGACCCCGAAGCATTTTCTTTATTCAAAGAACTGGGCGGCGACCAAACCATTATTACTTACGTGTATAATTACTATAACAATGATGGGACGCCAAATGCTGATATGAATAAAGTAAATGAATTGAATGATGCCATCTACCGGGCATTCAGTTTTAGCGAGCAACCCGGCAAGGCAGAACATGTTCCCGACATAGTGGTAACCTCATCTTCATTCACAAGAGGAAATTATGGCAATGCATTGATGGATAATTTGCGCAAACGCCTGGGGGTTACTAATGGATATAATGACCCCATCAACTTTATTATTTCTACCATCATGAACCCCTGGCTTAGTCATACAATAAAAGGATCGTTTATTCCTGAGTTAATATCTATCATTGAAAAAAACATAACACAAGTAGTTGAAAAAGTAAAAACTGGACCGGCACCTGTTTCATAATTTATAAAAACCAAAATCATGTTAGCAAAAAATATTTACGGAGAAGATATTGATGAAATAAAATCAAAATTTTCAAGAGCAGTGGCAGATGGTTTTGCACCCACACTTGCCATCGTATTTTGTTCGGCTATGCAGGATCGCAGAGCCCTTGTTGATTTTTTTAATGAAAAACAAACAGATGTATTTGGCGCCACAACAGCAGGCGAAATTTTAGATTCCGAAATTCTGGAACATTCAACTGTAATCATGTTGCTGAACATGAAGAAAGATAATTATAGAATATTCTGTGAAGCATCAGAAGATACCTACAAAGCATCTTGCAACCTGGCGCATTTTGCTAAAGATACTTTTAAGAACCCCTCTATCATTGTTATGTCAAGCGGGCTTACGATTGATGCGGAACAAATTATAAAGGGAGTAAAAGATTTTGCTGCAGAAGTTCCTTTGTATGGCGGCCTTGCCGGCGACGATTTAACCATGAAGGCGTCGTATGTTTTCAGCAACCGGTATGAATCATCCATCGGTTTGATTGGATTAGTGCTCGATAATGATAAAGTGAATATTACCGGACTTGCTACCAGTGGCTGGGATAATATTGGTGTTGAAAAAACAATCACAAAATCTGAAGGAAACATCGTTTATACCATTGATGACGAGCCTGCCGTAGATGTGTTTGTAAAGTTTTTTCAGTTTACCGAAAGTGTAGATAACAGAGCTGAAATTATTGCAATGAATTTTGCCCAATATCCATTACAGCTAAAAAAAGATAATGGCAATGTTGTGTTGAGAGCGCCTTTAATGGTAGATATTGATAGCCGGGCTTTAATATTCGCCGGCGGCATACCACAGGGAAGCAAAGTTCAGTTTTCGGTGCCGCCGGGTTTTGATTTGATTGATAAAACCAGAGACCGGGTAAGTGTATTAAAAGATACGATTGAAAACCCCGATGCCGTCATCATATTTTCCTGCAAAGCCAGGCATTTGGCACTGGGGCCTATCATGGAAGACGAAGCCGGAAAATTAAGAGCCATCTGGAATAAACCCCTGATAGGTTTTTTCACTTATGGCGAAATAGGCACTGCTAAAGACAGTGTATGCGATTTTCATAATGAAACCTGCTCGATGGTTTTACTCGAAGAAAAAAAATAATTTTTAATTGACGAAAGTTTATGGATGAAGAATTAAAACAATACATAGAATCTTTATCAGTAACCGATGAGGAAAAAGAACACCTTTTAAAAGAATTTAAAGTCAATCAAAAAAAGATTGAGGCGTTAGAATTCAAATTTAAACGCACCCTCATTGATAAGACAGCCATTACCAATATTCTCAACGCAAGTATTGCAGAAGTAGAAAAGCAAAAAAAAATAATTGAAAATACCAAAGATGAAATCAACAGAAATCTCATTGAAATGGATCAGCAGAAAAAGCTGATAGAAGAAAAAAACAGTGAATTAAACAAACTCTTATCCGACCTTAAAGCAACGCAATCGCAGCTCATCCAATCAGAAAAAATGGCTTCACTTGGCGAGCTTACCGCAGGCGTCGCCCATGAAATTCAAAACCCTTTAAACTTCGTCAACAATTTTTCAGAAATTAATACAGAATTAATAGAAGAATTAAAGGAAGAAGTTAATAAAGGAAACATTGCTGAAGTCAAATCAATTGCGACAGCTATAAAAGAGAACGAACAGAAAATAAATCACCACGGCAAACGTGCAGATGCCATTGTAAAAGGCATGCTGCAACACTCAAGAGCAAGCTCAGGCAAAAAAGAACCAACAGATATCAATGCCTTAGCAGATGAATATTTGCGCTTAAGCTATCATGGCTTAAGAGCCAAAGACAAAGACTTCAATTCAAATTTTAAAACTGACTTTGATGAAAGCATTGGCAAGATAGAAGTGGTACCGCAAGACATTGGGAGGGTATTATTGAACTTATACAACAATGCTTTCTATGCAGTAAGCGAAAGGTGTAAGGTAGAAGCTGTAGGGTATAAGCCGACAGTTTCAGTTATTACTAAAAGAATTGGAGGTAAGGTTGAAGTACGGGTAAACGATAACGGACCTGGCATTCCTCAAAAAGTAGTAGATAAAATCTTTCAGCCATTCTTTACCACAAAACCGACGGGGCAAGGAACGGGATTGGGGTTATCATTGAGCTACGATATCGTAAAAGCCCATGGGGGAGAATTGAAGGTGGAAACGAAGGAAGGAGAAGGAGCTGCATTTATTATTCGATTACCTAATGTTATTTAAAATGAAACATTTATTGATACTCTTATTCTTTCTCCCGGTATTATCTTCTTTTTCCCAAACGCAATTAATTAATTCAATCCCTGAAGCTGGATATTTATTTGACAAAGGCTGGAAATTTCAAGCAGGCGATAACATGGATTACGCCAAGCCTGGCTATCACGAAACAAACTGGCAATCTATCAATCCAACTTTAGATATCCAGCAATTGCCACAGGTAAAACAAGGTGTAGTTTGGTTGCGGCTACACTTTTTTTTAGATAGCAATCTTTTAAAAGAGCAATTGGTACTTGTTATTGAACAATCAGGCGCTTCTCAAATCTATTTGAATGGAAGTTTGATTTATACCGCTGGCGAGTTTAATACTGATCCTGCAAAATTAAAAGCCTATGATCCATCGGGCAGATTTATTGCACTTCCTGTAAATAACGCAGGTCAGCAAATCCTTTCGGTTCGCTACGCCCTCCAACCTAGTGTTAGGTACAATGC
>JALYZZ010000694.1 GCA_030948675.1 Bacteroidota bacterium
GTCATATGCTGTATCAACTGCTCTTTTGCCTGACCTTCTACGGGAAAATGTTTTTTGTTGTCGATGATGATATAATGTTTTTTCTTCTTCCTGATAATGTGCTTTGTCAAAAGTTCCCCTGGCTCTCTTTTGCTTACCGATTGAAGAAACGATTTTACAATGCCCTTTGCCAGCCGCGCTTCTATGTGTTTTGCTTTACCTTTCTTCAGAATTTCAGTATATGTTTTTATGTATGTTTCCGCCCACTGACCCACCTGTTTGTGGTTAACTTTTAATGTATCGAAAGCAATAAAAATGCTTGTAATCATACGCGCAAGTTCCCATGCTGCAGGTGCAAGCAATGATTCATCAAAGTCATTCTGATCAAAATATACAAACCTGTTATTTGCCTTGTAGCTTCCAAAGTTTTCGAGATGAAGATCGCCGCATGCCCAAACGTTAGGAGAACCGGGGAAAGAAGTTGCTTTACTTAGGTCTTCATAAAAAATATGACAAGTACCTCTAAAAAATTTATAGGCATCTTCAGCCATTACCTTGTATTTAAGCTGAACCTTATCCTGCAACAATGCCTTGTTGAAGTTTTTTAATCTTTCAGAAATACTTATTGTTGATGTCATATGCTAAACGAGCGCTTTTTAAAACTTCAGATTGGTGTGTTGGCTTTTATTGAACAATTTTGTTTAAGGTAGTTGTAAAACTCTTCTGCTTTTGCAAAATGTGTAAATTAATCGCCTCGTAGTTTTCGAATAGAATGACTTGTTGTAGTTTAGAAATCATTTCACTAGTGACTTATCACTATTGTAGCAATAGACCGTGGAGCAAGGTGAATTTTTTTAATGGAATTGACAGGAGCAGCCCTCATATTATCATCGGCATTTGCGGTTGTTATAAACTCTTTTATGGCTTTTAATTTCTTTATACCTGCGATCGCGAAACTGACCTCTTTCACCTCGTTGGTGTAATTAATGGCCACAATTACTATTTCGTTTTTACCTGCATAAGCCGACAGCATAAGATCGCTTGCCGCCTGAATATCATTTAAATGGTCACTTCTGCTAACAACTAGTCTTTGCATACCCGGACGTATAAAACGACTATAATGGCCGAGTGCCCAGAGGTTTTTGGTAATGGTAAAATCGCCGTCGGTATTAGCGGGATTATTTCGTAATGCAATCAGGTAATAGCGGGTATCAAAATCTGCGCTTCCTGGTTCCCATGCATTCCATAGTTGCCAGGCAGTTGCATTCGCGATAGCAAAATCATGATAGATGATTTTTGAAAGAAATAGTGCACAATCAATAGCACTAATGCGCCCTGCTTTTCCCTCTTTGTATCCGTTTGCAAGCATGCTGTATTCTGATTGCCAAAAATGAACATTGTATTTTTGTGCCGTATCTCTGACATTGCTTCTCACTCTTACAATATTTGAGTCGCCATTGTCAGTAAAGTAGCTATGTCCTGCTATTACCGGATGGAGGTGGGTAAGGTTACCGAGGTAATAAGGACTTTTGGGTGAGAAAAAAGTTTGGATCTGCCTGGCTGCATGATTATTGCCCTCATACAGAGCGGTTAATACGCCGGCCTCCGGGACTATTATTTGGGTATTCAATTTTTTTTGCTTCAAGGCACTGTCAAGGCTTACTGCAATTTTATAAATATCAGCATTGTGCCAGGGAGAACCCTCCTGGTTCATTTGACCAAATTTGTTAGACCAATCCCATTGAGGCTCATTTACCGGACTAATATAATTAAGGTGCAGCCCTTCCTTATCAAAATGCTGAATGACGGTTGCCAAAAACGCTGCATAAGCGCCGAACCGATCATGCCTCAGGTTCGTTTCGTAGTTCTTTTCAGTCTTAAAACCCAAGCCATTTTTTGTAAACTGTATTGGTGGTGTATTGCTAAAGGCAATAAGGTTCTTTACACCATAAGAGGCTGCTTTGCGCACAAACCACAGGTAGCCCGATTGTTTGTTCCAATCGTACATTCCATCGCCGGATAGAAAGCCTTCTACCCTTTTTATCGGGTTACTAATGCCACTGCTATCTCCTTGTTCGGCTGTGCCTCCTCCAATATTAAATCTCCATGCAGAAAGCCCGATGCCCTTTGGATTTCCTGCTTTATCAAAGCCTTTACTAAACAGTAACTCCGCCATTCGTTCTTTTTTTTCCGGCGGCCAGTATTTTCCAATGCCTTCTGAAAACCATGCGCCCGATGCACCAATATTCTCAATTGTTTGTGCTGTTCTTTTCGCATCTATGGTAAAAGTTACAGCCTGCCCAAATGAAGGCTTGATGAGAAGCTGGGCAGTAATTAGCAAAAGAACAATCTTCAAGTGCTCGTGAAAATTTTTCAATATTAATCGCATCGATTAAAGTTATTTTTTTTAAGAATTAATTGAATTATGCAGGAAGAAGGAAATCGAATAAAAATATGCAGTACCCATCAAAAATATTTGTTGCTTCAGCATTCAGGCCTAATCTCGATAGCCTAAATGATGTATTGGTTTTGAAGAAAAAGCGCGCAGCTTTATAGGCCATTCTAATTAAATAGTTCAAAGTAGTATGCTAGAAATAGCTGAGCCGGTAACGGATACTGTCATTTATCCCCACCAGAATGC
>JALYZZ010000710.1 GCA_030948675.1 Bacteroidota bacterium
ATCATATCCCATTTATATTTTATATTTGTTTTATTTATTATACTTCTGTTTGGCCTTTTTACGCTGCTTTTGTAGATATTATTAATATTGGCAAACACAAGTACTTTAAGCAACATTAGTGGATTAACTCTAGGTACCGCCAGCCTTATACATAGCCGATAGCGCAACGATATCAATTTGACCGGGCACTTTGTTGATAACGCCGACAGGATCGTTTGCTGCAAACAACTCCTCAATGGATGGTTAAATCCGCATTGATTGCTGCTGATTGTATGGCTTGAAAATAACGTTTGTATCGTGTCTTTTCTTCATAACAACTAAGACAACTCTTAGACGAGAAAAGATTTGTTAGAATGAAAAATTTTTAAACTAAAAGAGGCCATCTCTTAATTTTGAGATAGCCTCTTACTATTTATACGACACCTGTTTATCATTTTGCTACAACCTGTCTTGGATTCTACACTAAATTAAAACCCGGCAAACGTCCACATGGACTTGTTTATCTAAGCTAAACAACACAGCGACAATAAAATTGCTCACCCCAATTAATCAAGGTAGCCGAGGACAGTTTTAAATGGCTGAAAAATATTCTTTAACTGTTCTGGTTCTGTTATTCCTCCTTCCAGTGATAGGTCGAGGACAATTTCTTTAGTCATGCCAATTTTACGTTCGCGTATTTTAAAATCAACAACCGGAAATTTTAATAATTCAGCAGAAACATCGGCATCAGAAAGTACTTTTTTTACTTTCTCAACATCATTAGATTGGTTGAGAAATTTCTTGTCAAACTCAGGATGTCCAATAATGACGTCCTGCATTCCGAAAAGCTTTGCTATTTCGTGCTTCAGACCTTGTTTTTCTATATTAAATCTAAAAGGGCTTTCAAGGGGAAGTTCGGAAGAAAATGAGGTGATAGGTTTATCATTATCTTCACCACGATCCGGGTGAATGTCTATGTCTAGCGTTATAGAATAATTGTCGCATTGGAACTGCGCGGTGTAGTCCAGATCGTCTTTGTTATTATTCAATTGATCTGCTATTATTCTCCATATTTCATCTTCAGATGGCGCATCAATAATGTTGCTATGAGGCATGAGTTTAAAAGCGTTTTTAGTTTTTGAGGCATAAATATAAACAGAGACACAATCTCTGCATTATTTTATTTGAAATATCCCTTAAGACTACCTAAGATCGTTTCTTAGCCTGGTGAATTCAAAATGATAAATGAGATATCATTAATTAAAAAGTGGTGAGACATTTTAAGCGGGCAATAAAAAAAATTAAAAAAACAACCTTTAACAAGGCTTATTTGGCTGTTTGCGATTCCTGAAGAGCATCGCTTTTTTATAATTTTAATTAACTTATAATCCAAATAAAACCCGATCGATTGATTAACTAATATTAGTAACTTTCCTTTAGAATTTTACCCACAAACTTTACTTATGGAAAGGCGAAAATTTCTTTCTGCATACAAGAAACCTGTTACTAAAAAAACAGCACCTTTCTCTACTATGGCTGCGCAAAGTTCCTCTACCGGGCTAACTCCCTACACAGGCTTATGGACAGAAAATGAAATTATCCACCTCTTGAAACGAACGATGTTTGGAAGTAAAAAAGATGATATTAATTATTTTAAAAACCGTACTTTAAACCAGGCAGTTGACGAATTAATTAATCCAACTGCACCATTACCTGCGGCGCCTTTAAAAGATTATGATACTATAGGAGCCCTTACTCTGCCTGATACAAATATTGCCGCTGGTACTACTTGGGTAAATGACGTTAATAATGACGGTGCTATTCAGTCAAGAAGGCGGGCTTCTTTCAAAAAATGGTGGATTGGAAACATGGTGAATCAGGATAGAAGTATCCGTGAAAAAATGGCCTTATTTTGGCACAATCACTTTAGTACCGAAACCAGTGTTGTTGTTAACCCGCAATATATTTATAAACACCACCAGAGTTTGCGAGCAGGTGCCCTAGGCAACTTTAAATCATTGGTGAGAGCGGTAACTATTGACCCTGCAATGCTCGTGTTTCTAAATGGTCAATTCAATAGCGCGGCGGCTCCTGATGAAAACTATGGACGGGAATTGCAGGAATTATTTTGCTGTGGCAAAGGCGCTGGTTCACAGTATACTGAGAGCGATGTAAAAGCTGCGGCAAGGGTATTAACAGGCTGGCAAAATAATGCGGCAATAGTATCATCAAATTTTAATGCAAACCGGCACGACACTACTAACAAGCAATTCTCAGCTTTTTATAACAGTACAATTATTACCGGTAAAAGTGGAGCCACTGCCGGCAATGAGGAACTGGACGCACTTCTTACAATGATTTTTAATACGCAGGAAGTCTCGAAGTACATCTGCCGATGCTTGTATCGCTGGTTTGTATATTACGAGATTGACATCACAATTGAAACAAACATAATTGAACCACTTGCAGCTATTTTAAGAAACAACAATTACGAAATAAAACCTGTACTGGGTGTACTATTTAAAAGTGAACATTTTTTTGACCCTTTAAATCAAGGCTGCGTTATAAAAAGTCCTGTTGACCTGGTAGTAGGAATGTGCCGCGAACTGAATGTGCAGTTTCAGCCTGCAACAGACTTCGCGACCAATTACGGCTTTTACAATTTTCTTCTTACTGCTGTTTCAAATATGCAGCAAAACATCGGCGATCCTCCAGATGTAAGCGGATGGAAAGCTTATTACCAGGCTCCGCAGTTTCATGAAATTTGGATTAACAGCGATACCCTACCTAAAAGAAACCAATTTACAGACACAATGGTTGTTAGTGGCTATACTTTTAACGGGAAAAAGATGATAGTAGATGGAGCTGAATTCCTGAAAATTTTAACTAACCCAAGTGATCCGAATGCTTTGATCGACGATGTTTTGCGCGTTGTTTTCCGTATTCCTTTGTCTGCAGCAACCAGAAAGCAGTTGAAGACCGATATTATTTTAAGTGGACAGGCAAACGATGCATACTGGACCGCAGCCTGGAACCAGTACGTTACCAATCCTGCTGATATGGCTAACACCACTATAGTAAAAAACAGGGCAAGAGACCTTCTAAAATATTTAATGGACCTGGCCGAATACCAACTATCCTAAAACGCAGATATGAAGCGAAGACATTTCCTTAAAAGTACCTCATCCTCCGGAATAGTCTTGCCGGGCTTAATCAATGGCTACGCTATGAAGGCTTTCGGCGCCGACTCAGCCTTTGTACAAGCCTTAATGCTGCCGCAAACTATTACCGATCATGTACTCGTTCTAGTGCAGTTAACAGGTGGCAACGATGGTTTGAACATGGTAATACCGCTGGAATATTACAGCGAGTACAACAATGCCCGTCCAAACATCGCGATACCTCAAAACAAAACGTTGACACTTCCCGGCACTAATAAGGTTGCCCTACATCCTGCTATGACCGGGTTGCAGGAAATGTTTAAAAATGGCAAGGCCAGTGTCGTCCAATCGGTTGGCTACCCCTCCCCTAGCTTTTCACATTTTCGAGCCACAGATATATGGATGAGTGCCAGCGACAGCGATAAGGTAGTAGACTCGGGCTGGGCCGGTCGATATTTAAACTATGAATATCCTAACTTTCCAAATGGATATCCTAATGTTACAATGAAGGACCCATTGGCCATTCAGATTGGTTCGGTTACTTCGCTTACGTTGCAAGGTCCTTCTGTTA